>JAIOPA010000401.1 GCA_021414165.1 Candidatus Eiseniibacteriota bacterium | reverse complement strand
TCCCAACGCCACGCAGATCGACGCGCATGCCGGCGCCACGGTGTGGAAGGAAGTCCGCGTCATCGCCGGTGTGACGCCCGATGATCAGGGCCCCAGCTACCCCAACGCCGTGCGCGAGTGGTGCATCAACACCGCGGCGGTGGATGCGTTCACGCACTCGGTGCTCGCGGGCAACGAGGACGGCATCCTGTATCGCTGGAACCTCGACTCGAACACGTTCACGGAGAGCGTCGTGCTCACGCCCGGCATCGGCGAGGCGTACACGCCCACGCTGGTGGGGCCCGATGGCCAAGTGTACGCGATCAACAACGCCACGCTGTTCGCGGTGGGCGCGCTCAACGCCGGCGTCGACCCCGGGCCGCGCGCCACGCGCATCGGTCTGGCGTTCGCGGGCCGCAACCCATCGCCCGGCGGCACGCGCCTGCGCTACACGCTTCCGGTCGCGGCCGAGGTCGCGCTCGACGTGCTCGACGTGACGGGCCGCTACGTGGCCACGGTGTCGCAGGGCGCTGCCGCGGCGGGCGAGCACACGGTCATCTGGAACGGCCGCGATGCGTCGGGCGCTCGCGCCGATGCCGGGCTCTACTTTGCGCGGCTGCGCGTGGGCGGCGAGACGCGCACGCTCAAGCTGGTGCTCGCGCGCTGAGCCGCGCGCGTCACGCGATGCGCGTGTAGTGCGGCACCGGGCCCGGCTTGAACGCCGGGCGCCGGCCGGCGAGCAGCGCATTGCCCAAGGCGAACGGCACCAGATAGCGCAGCGTCCACGCGGTCTCGGTGAGCGCGCGGCGCAGCGTGCTGGGCGGCGGCTGCACGGGCAACGGCTCGCTCCACACGTGCGAGGCACCGGCCACCTCGAGCGCCTCGGCCAACGCCTCGGCGATGCGGGCATGGCCCGCCGCGTTGGCGTGGATGCGATCGGGGTTCCAGAGCCGCGCGTCCGTGGTCACCGGGTACTGCGCGAAGTCCACGTACAACGCACCGGTCTCGGCGCACACCTCGCGCAGCGCCGCGTTCATGTCCAGGATGCGCGGCGCGATGCGGCGTGCCATGGGCAGGAGCGGCGTGAGGTCCGGCAGCGTGAACGTGATCACGGTGGCGCCGCGCTCGCGGAACGCGCCCTGCATGAGCCGCGTGTCAGTGGCGAACGCGCGCACATCGAAGTCGCGCGCGAGCACGTCGTTGGTGCCACTGAACAACGACACCAGGTCGGGCTGCAGCGCCAGCGCGCGCCCGAACTGCCGGTCGCGGATCTCGCGCGTGGTGAGTCCCTTCTGCGCCAGGTTCGCGTATTCCATGGCGCCCTGTGCCGCCGCGATGCGCTGCGCCAACCGGCGCGACCAGCCGATGTAGCCACCGCGCCCATCGGGATCGACCAGGCCTTCGGTGGAGCTGTCGCCGATGGCCACGTAACGCGCGATGCGCAGCACGCTCAGTGCGACTCGCCGGGCGGCGTCGAGGGCGTGGGCGTCAGGAACGCGGCCAGCCGGTCCAGTGCGCGCGGCCACGCCTTGCGCCAGCCGGCAACGAGCACGTCGTACTCGGGCGACGCAGGAAGTTCGTGCGACACCTGCAGCATGGTGCTGCCATCGTCGGCGGGTTCGAGCACGAACCACACGGTGCCGGCGTTGCCGCCCGGATAGCCGGTGTGGCCGCCCTGGAACGCCGCGCGCAGCGGGGACTCGAACTGCACCCAACGCGCCTCGAACGGCTCGCGCGAACTGCCCTCGCCGGTCCAGCGCATGACCAAACGGCCATTCACGCGCGGCTCGCTCTCGCACGCATGGCAGAACCAGCGCGCCAGATGTCGTCCTTCGGTGAGCGCCAGGAAGACCTGGTCGATCGGCGACGCGATCGACACGCCAAAGGTGAGTGCGGGCTCGCTCACGCCTTCGGCTCCGCCGGCTTCTCCCAGTCTTCCAGTTCGCGCGGCGGTGGTACTGCGCGGCGCGCCTCGGCGCGCGTGCGCGAGGCCGCGAACAGTTCGGTGCGCAGTTCGTCGAGGCCTTCGCCCGTCAACGCCGAGACCACGCGCGCATCGGGGAACTCCGCGCGCAGGCCGGCCACGGCGTCCTCGCCCATGCGGTCGCACTTGTTGAACACCATCACGCGCGGCGGCCGCGGCTCGGTCAGGATCTCGTCGAGCACGCCATCGACGGCGATCAGGTGACGGCGGAAGTCCAGGTCGCTCGCATCGGTCACGTGCAGCAGCACGTCGGCCTCGATCGCCTCGGCGAGCGTGCTACGGAACGACGCCACCAGGTGGTGCGGCAACTTGCGGATGAACCCGACCGTGTCCGTCATGAGCACCATGTCGCGCTCGGCGTTCACCAACTGTCGCGTGGTGGAATCGAGCGTGGCGAACAGCCGGTCCTCCACGAACACACCCGCGCGCGTGAGCGCGTTGAACAGCGTGCTCTTGCCCGCGTTCGTGTAGCCCACGAGTGCCGCGCGGTACTCGCGCTGGCGGCGCGCGCGCTGCGTCTGGCGCTCGCGTTCCACGGCCTCCAGCTCGTGCTTCAGGCGCGCGATCTTCTCGCGCACCATGCGGCGGTCGGTCTCCAGCTGCGTCTCACCGGGACCGCGCGTGCCGATACCGCCGGCCTGGCGTTCCAGGTGCTTCCACATGCCGGTGAGGCGCGGCAGCGTGTATTCCAGCTGCGCGAGCTCCACCTGCAGGCGGCTCTCGCGCGTGCGCGCACGCTTGGCGAAGATATCCAGGATAAGCTCGCTGCGGTCGATGACCTTGCGGTTCACCATCTTCTCCAGGTTCTTCACCTGGGCCGGCGACAGGTCGTCGTCGAAGATCACCAGCTCGGCGTCTTCCTGATCGGCGAGTGCCTTGAGCTCCTCGACCTTGCCCTTGCCGAGGAACGTGCCGGGATGAATGGTGCCGCTACGCTGGATGATCGTGCCTGCGACCTTGGCACCCGCGGTGTCCGCGAGCAGCGCCAGCTCTTCAATGGAGCGCTGGATGTGCTCCTTGTCCTTCTGTGCATGGCCCGCGAGGATCGCGCGTTCGTTCTTGGGGGCGTGGCCGGTCTCGTACGAAGTGGGCTTCATGCGCGGATCGGGATCTCCAGCTCATAGGGGGCAGGCGTCAGGTTCTCGATGCTGCCGTCGGGCCGCACGGCGACCAGGTCCTCGATGCGCACACCAAGGCCTCGCGCCGGGTAGTAGAGCCCCGGTTCCACCGACACCACATGGCCAGGCTCGAGCAACGCCGTGTTCGTGGGTGGCCCACCCAGACGCGGTCCTTCGTGTACCGCCAGGCCGACGCCATGGCCGAGCGAGTGCACGTAGCCTTCCTCGGTGCCCTGATTCGTGCGCACGGTCGGGTGGCCCTGCTTCTCGAAGACGTCGCACATGAGTTCCTGGTAATCGCGGCAGCGCGTGCCGCCCTTCATGTCGCGCATCGCAGCATCGAACGCCGCGCGGCAATCGGCGTACACGCGCTTCAAGGGTTCCGGTGCAGGCCCCAGACAGAATGTGCGCGTCATGTCGGTGTGGTAGCCACCGCCCATCTCGCCGGGGAAGATGTCGATCAGGATCGGCTGGCCCGCGCGGATCGGGTCGGGGTCGTTGCCGCGGTTGTGCGGCACGCCAGCGTCGCGGCCCTGCGCCACGATGCTCTCGCCGTCCTCGGCCAGTGCGAACTCGGCGAACGTGCGGTGCAATACCTTGCGCAGATGCC
>JAIOPA010000499.1 GCA_021414165.1 Candidatus Eiseniibacteriota bacterium | reverse complement strand
GCGCTGCACCCTTCTCGCCCTCGAGCACGCTCTTGATGCGCGCTGCGTTCTCCTGCGGACTGCCACCCGCGACCGCCGTGCGGTCGGTCTGCGCGAGGCCGAGATCGGCAGGATCGAGCGTGTACTCGCGGATCTCGCCGTCCTTGAGTTCGGCCACGTGGTTCTTCGCGAACACGGACAGCTCGTCCATGCCGTCGGCACCGTGCACGATCATGGCGCGCTCGCTGCCCAGCTGGCGCAGCACCTCGGCGATGATCGGCACGTAGTGATCGGCGTACACGCCCAGGAGCTGGCGGCTGGCACCGGCCGGGTTGGTGAGCGGGCCGAGCAGGTTGAACACCGTGCGCACGCCCATCTCCTTGCGCGCACCGGCCGCGTTGCGCATGGCGCTGTGGTAGTTGGGCGCGAACAGGAACGTGAGTCCCAGGTTGTCGAGCGAACGGCCGGCGCTCTCGGCGGTGAGGTCGAGCCGCACGCCCAGTGCCTCGAGCACATCGGCGCTACCGGTGCGGCTCGTGACCGCACGGTTGCCGTGCTTGGCCACGGCCACGCCGCACGACGCGGTCACGATGGCGACGGTGGTCGAGATGTTGAACTTGGAGCCCGAGTCGCCACCACCGGTGCCGCAGGTGTCGAGCAGCGGCGAACGCCGCGTGCGCAGCGGCGGCACGCGCCGGCGCATGGCCTCGGCCATGCCGGCGATCTCCTCGGCGGTCTCACCCTTCATGCGCAGCGCGATCGCGAGCGCAGCGATCTGCGCGCCCGAGGCCTCGCCAGCGAGGATCTGTTCCATGCTGGCGCGCGCGAGATCACGCGACAGGTCTTCACGAGCGACTGCACGGGCGATGGCCGAGACGATCACGCTTTCGCACTCCCCTGATGACGGCAGATGGTGAGGAAGTTCTCGATCAGCTTGAGCCCGGAGCTGGTGAGGATCGACTCCGGGTGGAACTGCACGCCCCACGTTTCATGGTCCTTGTGCTTGATGGCCATGAGTTCGTTCTCGGGCGTCCACGCCATGACCTCGAACACGTCGGGCAACGTGTCACGGTCGACGATGAGCGAGTGGTAGCGCGTCGCCTCGAACGGATTGTCGAGGCCCGCGAACAACCCGCGGCCCTTGTGCATGATGGGGCTGGTCTTACCGTGCATGAGCCGTGGCGCGCGCACGACCTTGCCGCCGTAAACCTCGCCCAGGCCCTGGTGCCCCAGGCACACGCCCAGGATCGGCACCTTGCCGGCAAGGCTCTTGATGGCGGCCTCGGAGATGCCCG
>JAIOPA010000498.1 GCA_021414165.1 Candidatus Eiseniibacteriota bacterium | reverse complement strand
AGGCCCTCCTCCACCGTCATCTCGAGCACGTCCGCGATGCTACGACCTCGGTATAACACCTCGAGCGTGTCGCGGTTGTAGCGGCGGCCGTGGCAGGTGTCGCAGCGCACGTACACGTCGGGCAGGAAGTGCATCTCGATCCGGCGCGAGCCATCGCCCTCGCACGCCTCGCAGCGCCCGCCCTTCACGTTGAACGAGAACCGGCCCGGACCATAGCCGCGCACCTTGGCCTCGGGAAGCCCGGCGAACAGGTCGCGGATGAACGAGAACGCACCCGTGTAGGTGGCGGGGTTCGAACGCGGCGTGCGGCCGATCGGGCTCTGGTCGATGGCCACGATCTTGTCGAGGTGCTCGATGCCCTGGATGGAATCATGCGCCCCGGGCGAGGACTGCGAACCGGGGACCAGTTCGCGCTCGAGCGCGGCGAGCAGGATGTCGTTGACGAGCGTGCTCTTGCCCGAACCCGACACGCCGGTCACGCAGGTGAACGTGCCCAACCGGATCGTGGCATCGACGCCCTTGAGGTTGTTCTGGCTCGCGCCCCGGATCTCGAGCTTCTTGCCATTGCGTGGCGAGCAGGCGCTGGTTGTCACGGTGATGCAGGCCGATGCTCGGCTCATCGAGGATGTAGAGCACGCCCGTGAGCTGCGAGCCGATCTGCGTGGCGAGCCGGATGCGCTGCGCTTCACCGCCCGCGAGCGTGCCCGCCATGCGGTCGAGCGTGAGGTATCCGAGCCCCACATCCTCCAGGAAGCCGAGCCGCGCGCGGATCTCCTTCACGATCGGTGCCGCGATCATGGCCTGGCCACCCGTGTACTGCAGCGCCTCCGAGGCACGGCGCGCCACCGCCACCGACTGCGCGCACCACTCGCCGATGCTGCGGCCGTCGATCTTGACCGCGAGCGTGGCCGGCTTGAGACGCATGCCCTTGCAGTCCGGGCACGGCGTCGGGTTCATGAGCGCACCGATCGAACGGCGCACGGACTCGCTCGTGGTCGCACGGTAGCGCCGCTCGAGGTCGGGTAGCACGCCCTTCCACACCGAGGAGTGCGCCCATGCCGCGCCCTTCTTGAGCTTGTACTCGAACTTCACCTTCTCGTCGCCCGCGCCGTACAGGATGATCGGCTTGGCCTTGGCCGGCAGCTTCTTCCACGGCACATCGAGCGGGATCTTGAATGCCTTGGCGAGGCCCTTGAGCGTACCGGCGGTCCAGGTGCCCTCGGCATCGCCCATGGAATCGATCGCGCCCTCGGCCAGCGTCTTGGACGGATCCGGGATCACCCGTGCGGGATCGATCTTGAGCTGGGTGCCCAATCCATCGCACGAGCCGCATGCGCCGTAGGGCGAGTTGAACGAGAAGTGCCGCGGCTCGAGTTCGTCGACGGCCGTGCCGCACTTGGGGCACGTGGCGCCCACGCTCATGACGAGGTCGTCCTCGCCTTCGCGCGCAATGGTGATGAGACCGCCCGACAAGCGCACACCGGCCTCGAGTGCCTCGGTGAGCCGGCTGCGATTGTCGGCGGTCACCTTGAGCCGGTCGACCACCACCTCGATGTCGTGGCGATTGTGGCGCCCCAGCTTGGGCGGGTCCTCGAGTTCGACCCACTGGCCATCGATGCGGGCGCGCAGGTAGCCCTGGCGGTGCCACTGCTCGAGTTCCTTGCGGTACTCGCCCTTGCGGCCGCGCACGACCGGCGCCAACACGGCGATGCGCGCGTCCACGGCCTGATCGAGCAGCTGGTCGGTCATCTCCTGCACGCTGCGGCGCGCGAGCGGCGTGGCGCAGTTGGGGCAGTGCCGAGCCCCGAGCCGCGAGTAGAGCAAGCGCAGGTAGTCGTAGACCTCGGTGATCGTGGCCACGGTGGAGCGCGGGTTGGAGCCCGCCCCGCGCTGCTCGATCGCGATGGCCGGCGAGAGCCCCTCGATGGAGTCGACGTCGGGCTTCTCCATCTGGCCCAGGAACTGCCGCGCGTAGGCCGACAGCGACTCGACGTAGCGGCGCTGGCCCTCGGCGTACAGCGTGTCGAACGCGAGCGACGACTTGCCCGAACCCGACACACCGGTGAGCACGACGAGGCTCTGGCGCGGCAGGCGGAGGCTGATGTCCTGCAGATTGTGCTCGCGGGCGCCGCGCACGACGATGTCGGACAGTGCGTGAGCGGGTGCGGCTTTCGGGGGGGCTGGGGCGCGAGTGCTCATAGGTGCAGCGACACTAGCACGGCCCCCGCTCCTGCGCCTCACTCGTAGCGGAGTGACTCCACCGGGTCGAGCCGCGAGGCCCGCACCGCCGGATAGAGACCGCAGAACACACCCACGAACGTGGACACCACGACGGCCGCGATGACCGAACCCATGGAGACGTAGGTCGGCAGCCCCGAGACGGTACGCACCAGCGTGGCGATGCCGCCGCCCAGCAGGATGCCCACCGCGCCACCGGTCATGGTGAGCAGCACGGCCTCGATCAAGAACTGCAGCAGGATCGCGCGGCGCGGCGCGCCAAGCGCCTTGCGCACACCGATCTCGCGGGTGCGTTCGGTGACGGCCACCAACATGATGTTCATGACGCCGATGCCGCCCACGAGCAGCGCGATCGACGAGATGAGCATCATGAGCGCCACGATGCCGCCCGTGATGGTGTGATACAGCGACAGGAACACGTCATCGCTGAAGATCTCGAAGTCATCCGTCTTGTTGACCGGCAGGTGCCGGCGCGCACGCAGCACGCTGCGCATCTGCTGGATGGCCTGCTCGGTCTGCTCGGGCGTCACGGGCACGGCGTCCATGAACACCTGGCCCTTCTTGGCGAACCACGGCGGCGCGTTGGGCGGCGTGGCCCAGTACTTGTCGACCGTCGACCACGGCAGGCAGACCATCTCGTCGAGGTTCTGGCCCAGGAACTTGCCCTTCACCTCGAACTCGCCGATCACGGTGAACGGGATGCCGTTCAGATGCACCGACTTGCCGATCCCCGAGCCATCCTGGAACAACGCCTCGCGCGTATCGTGGCCGACCACGACCACATTCGCGCGGCGCGCCACCTCCTGCGGGGTGAAGAAGCGCCCTTCGGCCAGATCGAAGCCGCGCGTGCGCAGCAGGCCCTCATCGGAGCCGAACGTCTGCGTGCTGCGCGTCTGGTGGCCGCCACGGCTCAGGCGGATGTCGTCGTAAGCCAGCTTCACCACGCCGACCGCGCCGACCGCAGGGGCCTGCTCCATGATCGCACGGGCATCCTCGGGCGAGAACGCGCGCCGCTTGCGCAGGCTATCGGGGATGCCGCCATTGAAGCGCACACCCGGCCGGAACGGACGCACGTAGATGGTGCCGTTGCTGAACGACTGGATGCCCTTCTCGAACGACCGCTCGAAACCATTGATGAGCGAGCCCATGCCGATGACCGTGGCCACGCCGATCACGATGCCGAGCAGCGCGAGCAGCGAACGCATGCGGTTCGCGGCCAGCGCCTGGCGGGCGATCAGGAACGTCTCGGAGAGCAGTGCGAAGAGACCCATGCGAACAGATTCCCATCTCCGTCACGGGCTGTCGAGCCCATGCGCCGGGTTCACTCGTACCGCAGGGACTCCACGGGATCGAGACGCGAGGCGCGCATGGCCGGATAGAGCCCGAAGAACACGCCGATCAGAGACGACACTCCGAGCCCCACGACCACCGACCAGCCCGAGACGAACGTGGGCAACGGCGACACCGCGTGCACGAGCCACGACACCCCCGCGCCGAGTGAAATCCCGAGCGCGCCGCCCAGCGCGGTGAGCAACAGGGCCTCGAGCAGGAACTGCAGCAGGATCGCGCGCCGCGGCGCACCCAGCGCCTTGCGCACGCCGATCTCACGCGTCCGTTCGGTCACGGCCACGAGCATGATGTTCATGACGCCGATGCCGCCCACGACGAGCGAGATGGACGAGATGAGGAACATGAGCGCGAAGATACCGCCCGTGATCGTGTTGTACATCGAGATGAACGCGTCGTCCGAGAACACCACGAAGTCGTTCGACTTGTTGCTCGGCAGATGCCGGCGCACGCGCAGGACCTCGGCGATCTGCGTGATCGCGGCGTCATTCTGCTCGGGCGACACCGCCACGGCGTCCAGGAACAGTTCGCCGCGCTTGGGGAACCACGGCGGCGCATCGGACGGCGGGCCCCAGTACTTGTCGATGAGCGGGTACGGGATGCAGGCGACCTCGTCGAAGTTGTTGCCGAGGAACTTGCCCTTGGCCTCGAACTCGCCGATCACGGTGAGCGGCACGCCGTTCAGGTGCACGGTACGGCCCAGCCCCGAGGCATCACCGAACAAGGTCTCGCGGGTGTCCTTACCGAGCACGATCACGTTGGCGTTACGCGCCACTTCCTGCTGGGTGAAGAACCGGCCGCGCGCCAACTCGTAGCCGTGCGTGCGCAGCAACTGGTCGTTGGTGCCGTAGACGAACGTGGTCTTGGTCTGGCGGTCGCCGCGCGAGATCTTGAAGTCGTTGAACGCGAACTTGAACACCGACACGGCCGCCACGGCGGGCGCCTGATCCAGGATCGCCTCGGCATCGCCGATCGTGAACGCCTTGCGGGCCTTGAGCGAGTCCGGCACACCGTCGTTGAACTGGATCCCGGGGCGGATGCGGCGGATGTACAGCGTGTTGTTGCCGAACGCCTGGATGTTCTCCTGGAACGAGCGCTGGAAGCCATTGATGAGCGCCACCATGCCGATCACGGTGCCGACCCCGATCACGATGCCGAGCAGCGCGAGCGCCGACCGCATGCGATTGGCGGCCAACGCGCGGCGGGCGATATCGAACGACTCCGAGATCAGGTAGCCGAGGCGCATGGCGTTACTCGTAGCGCAGCGCTTCGATGGGATCGAGGCGCGCCGCGCGGGCGGCAGGATAAGAGCCGAAGAACACGCCCACGCCCGTGCTCATGATGACGCCGAGCACGATGGCCACCGGACTCAAGGCCGCGGGCAATGGACTCACCGCGCCCACGAGGAGCGCGAGCGAGGATCCCAACAGGATGCCGATGATGCCACCCGCCAGCGACAGCGTGGTGGACTCGACCAGGAACTGCGTGAGGATGTCGCGCCGCCGGGCGCCGAGCGCCTTGCGGATCCCGATCTCCTTGGTGCGCTCGGTGACCGAGACCAGCATGATGTTCATGATCACGATGCCGCCGACGAACAGCGAGATCGCGGCCACACCGATCGAGACCACGAAGATGCCGCCCGTGAGTGTGCGGTAGAGCTGCAGCCAGGTCTCGGACGTGGTGATGCCGAACGCATCGGCCTGTCCGGGGCGCTGGTGGCGGCGGGCACGCAGGATGTTGCGCGCCTCCTGCTGGGCCAGCTCGAGCGAAGCCTGATCGACGCTCTTCACCGACAACTGGAACGAGCCCCGCTCCTGCCAGAACTTCTGGAACGTCTTGATGGGCACGGTCACGAAGCGGTCCTGCGACTGGCCGAACAGCTTGCCCTTCGCCTTGGTGATGCCGACCACCTCGAACTCATAGCGGCCCACGCGCACCGAGTGTCCGAGTGCGGCATCGCCCCCACCGAACAACTCCTCGGCCACCTCGGGCCCCAGCACCACGACGGGACGTCGCTCGCGGTCATCGAGTTCCGACAAGTGGCGGCCGTACTCGATCGCCACGTCGTCGACGAGGTCGTATCCGGCGCTGCGGCCATTCACCGACACGGCCTTCACGGCGCGGGAGCGATAGCGGATCGGCGCGCTCGACTGGGCCTGGGCCACCACGAGGGCGGCATGCGGCGCGGCGGCGCGCACGGCGTCGGCGTCGTCCAGCGTGACGGGCGGCCGGCCACGGGCATCCTCGAACTGCTGCTGGCTCGTGATGAAACCGTACTTGTCGATCACGAACACGTTCGCGCCGGCATTCAAGAGCTTCTGGGTGACGAACTTGTTCAGGCCCTCGACGAACGACACGACCGCGATGACCGAGGCAACGCCGATGATGATCCCGAGCAGCGTGAGGAACGAGCGCAGCTTGTTCGCGCGCACGCCACCCAGGGCGATGCCGATGCTCT
>JAIOPA010000388.1 GCA_021414165.1 Candidatus Eiseniibacteriota bacterium | reverse complement strand
GGGAAAGTTCGTGGCAGAGCCCTCGATCGGCCCGGTGAGCGCGATCTCGTGGCGCTCACACGGGATCCCGGAGAGAGCCCCGCGCCATGGCCATTCGACGCGCCAGAGCGGTCAAGCATGGAGTTCGCCGAGCGTTGTGATTCGAGGAGATCGGCGTTCGAGAGCTCGCTCCGCGTCTCTGCAATGGCGACGGGATGACGCCCCCTTACAACGCGAGACGGGCAGAGCCTCTCGGCGCTGCCCGTCCCGGTTCCCTGCGAAGGAAGCTTGCTCAGCGCGTGAGGGCGCCGTTCGTCATGTGGCCGGTCGCCTGCGTGCCGTTCACACCGACCATCGTGCCGGGCATGAGCGCCGCCTCGGTGATGTACTCGGGGTGACGCGACACGAACAGCGCGACCTGCAGGCGGTCCTGGAGCCCGAGCTTCCGGAGCACGTGACCGATGTGCTTCTTCACCGTGGGCTCGCTCACATCGAGGAACGTGGCGATCTCCTTGTTGGAGCGGCCCTCGGCGAGCAACGTGGCGACCTCGGTCTCGCGCGGCGACAGCGCGCGACGATCCGACTTGTTCGCAGCCACGTGATCGATGTCGTGGATCTGCTCGCCACGCGTCACGCGCAGGATCGCCTCACGCAGCTGGTCCGGGCTCGAGTCGCGGCGCAGCGTACCGTCGGCGCCGCACTCAGCGGCCAGGTCCAGACAGTCGGCGACCGTCGCCTTGACCGTGTTGTCCATGCGGCCGGTGCTCTTGGCGCGCTCGATCGCCAGCATCGACGCGCAGGCGCGGCGCGGACGGTCGGCGATCACGAGCAGGCGCTGGACCGGCAGTTCCCGCCGCAGATGCAGGACAGGATTGGCGGCCGAGCTGGGGAGCAGCGGGCTCATGAGGACCAGGTCGGGTGACAGACGGCGGCAGGCATCTGCCGTTTCGTCAGCCGACGCGGTCTCGGCGACCACCCGGCACTCGGGCCAGCTCGCCACCAGGTGGGCCATGGCGGCGCGGTCCAGGGCCACGTCATCGGCGACCACGACACGGATCGGCATCCCACGGCCAGCCATACCGTTAGCGTTGTTCGAATCAGACGGGAAGGGGTTCTTGAGGTCCACGGTCAGCTCCCAGTTTGGTGTCTCGGGGCCCCGGGGAGGTGCCCTGGGGTCAGGTG
>JAIOPA010000387.1 GCA_021414165.1 Candidatus Eiseniibacteriota bacterium | reverse complement strand
GCCTCGCCCTCCTGCAGCACGCGCAGCAGTTTCATCTGCAGGAGCGCGCTGGCGTCCCCGATCTCATCGAGCAGGAGCGTGCCGCCCTCGGCGGCCTCGAACAGCCCCACGCGATCGCCGGTCGCGCCGGTGAACGCGCCGCGCGCGTGCCCGAACAACTCACTCTCGATGAGCGTGTCGGGCGTGGCACCACAGTTCTGCGCCACGAATGCTTCGTTGCGCCGCACGGACCACGCGTGCAGCGCACGCGCCACCACTTCCTTGCCGCTACCGGTCTCGCCCATGAGCAACACCGGCAGACCGCTCGCGGCGACCTTCGGCAACTGCGCCACGAACGACTTCCACGCCGGCGACTCGCCCACCAACTCGGGCTGTTCGAACGCCACGGCGTCCCTCGATGACCGCTCCATCCCGTTGACTCGATTCCAGGGGGCTGGCTGTGCGGGGGCGCTACGCTCGGGGACGGCCTACTGCGGGGGCGCTGCGACTACGACTCGGTCCACTCCACGCCGCGCTCTCCGGCGCGCGTCTCACCCAGGCGGAACACGGTCTCGCCGGCCGCCGTGAGCTCGGCCTGCACGCTGGCCGCCTGTGCCGGATCGACCACGAGCACCATGCCGATGCCCAGATTGAGCGCGCTGCGTGCGTCATCCTCGGGGACCTGGCCCTGCGCGATGAGCCAGCGGAACACCGCAGGCCGCGGCCATGCGCTGGCCGACACGAACGCACGCACGCCGGCCGGCAGCACGCGCACGAGATTGCCGCCCACGCCACCACCGGTGATATGCGCCATGGCGCGGATGCGTCCGGCCTCGGCGAGCGGCAGCAACGCACGCCCGTACCAACGGTGCGGCGCCAACAACGCGTCGCCCACGCTCTCGCCGGAGCCGCCCGGCAACGGCGAGGCGAGTTGCAGGCCCGAGGCCGCCAGCACGCGGCGCGCGAGCGAGTAGCCGTTCGTGTGCAGCCCGCTGCCCGCCACGCCGAGCACGACATCGCCCACGCGCACGCGTGAACCATCGAGCAGCACGTCACTCGTGACCGTGCCCAGCATGCAACCGGCCACGTCGATCACACCGGGCAGATACGTGTCCGGCATCTCGGCCGTCTCGCCACCGAGCAACGCGGCACCCACCTCGCGACAGGCGCGCGCGAGTCCGCGCACCGCGGCCAGCACCTGATCCGGGTCGAGCTTGGCCTGCGCCAGATAATCGAGGAACGCCAACGGACGCGCGCCGTGCACGAGCAGGTCGTTCGCGCCGTGGTAGACCAGATCGGCCGCGGCATCGTCGAGCCGGCCGGCGCTCTGCGCCAGGTGCAGCTTGGTGCCCACGCCATCCATGGTGGCGGCGAGCATGCCGGGCGCGCCCGGAAAGCGCATCACGCCGGCGAAGCCACCCACCAGAGGGGCCACGGCATCGCCCCACGTGGAGCGGATCTCGGCGATGACCTCGTCCTTGATGGCATCGGCCCGCGAGACATCGACCCCAGCATCACGATAGCGCACGGCTCAAGCTCCCCCGACCCGCGTCCGCAGACGCAGGAGTTGCAGGTCCTCGCTGCTCGGGCTCGGCACCAACGGGAAGTTCCCGGTCGCATGCAAGCGCAGCAGGCAATGCACGACATCGGCGGCGAACTGCGTCCCCGCCCCGCGCTCGAGTTCGCGCAGCGCGGCCTCGACGGGAAGCGCGCGGCGGTACGGACGGTCGCTGGTCATGGCGTCGAACGCGTCGGCCACGTTCAGGATGCGCGCCCCCACGGGCACGTCGGTCGAGCGCAGGCCGAACGGATAGCCCTGGCCGTCGGGGCGCTCGTGGTGCGCGCGCACGATCTCCGAGGCCCGGCGCAGCGCGCGCACGC
>JAIOPA010000386.1 GCA_021414165.1 Candidatus Eiseniibacteriota bacterium | reverse complement strand
GCTGCTGCGCTTCCATGGCCAGTTGTATGGACTCTCGGGCCGATCGCTCGCCGACAAGTCCCAGGCTCTGTTGGAGCGCATGGATCTGGTGGACGCCGCTGAGCGCCCCATCCGCACCTACAGCAAGGGCATGACGCAGCGCATCGGTCTGGCGCAGGCGTTGCTCAACGACCCCGAGATCGTGTTCCTGGATGAGCCCACGTCGGGGCTCGATCCCATCGGCCGGCTGCTCGTGCGTGACGTGATCAAGGACCTGCGCGCGGCCGGCACGAGCGTGTTCCTGAACTCGCACCTGTTGGGCGAGGTCGAGGCCACGTGCGATCGCGTGGTGTTCGTGAAGCAGGGCCGCATCGTGCACGAGCTCGACATGGCCAGCACGCCCGACGGCCTCGAGGTGGAGCTGCGCGTGGAAGCTGCGCCCTACGACACGCTGGCCGCGCACGGCATCGTGCTCGCCACCGCGCAGGGCTACGCACGGCTGCGCATCACCGACGATGCCGCGCTGCCCGCACTGGCCGCGGCGCTGGTGGCCGCGGGTGCCAAGCTCTACGCCATGACCCCGCACAAGCGCTCGCTCGAGGCCACGTTCCTCGAGGTCATGGGCGAAGACCAGAGGCCGGGATGAGGCCACTCATCACCATCGTGCAGATGACGCTGCACGAGGCCTCGCGCCGCCGCGTGCTGGTGGCCACGCTCATCGGCGCGGCCGCGTTCTTGATCCTGTTCGGCATCGGCTTCCACTTCGTCACGAACAACGTGCGCGACGAAGCCGGCATGACGTTCGTGCGCAAGCGCATGATGCTCAACTTCCTCACGCTCGCCGGGCTCTACGCCACGCACTTCCTGGGCATCATGACCGCGGTCCTGCTGCCCGTGGACACGCTGTCGGGCGAGATCGCGAGCGGCGTGCTGCAAACAGTGGCCAGCAAGCCCGTGCCGCGCTGGAGCATCGTGCTGGGCAAGTGGCTCGCCTACTGCATGGTGTCGGCGGGTTACACACTGCTCGTGGCCTCGGGCGTGCTGCTCATTGCGCGCGTCATGGGCGACTTCACGCCGCCCGGCGTGCTGCAGGGCCTGCCGCTCATGATGTTCGAGGCCGTGCTGTTCGTGACGCTGTCGATCGCCGGTGGCACGCGGTTGTCCACGGTCACGAACGGCATCCTGGCGTTTGGGCTTTACGGCATCGCGTTCATCGGTAACTGGGTCGAGCAGATCGGCACGTTCACCGACAACCTGCCCGCGCGTAACGTGGGGGCGGTGGCCAGCCTGATCATGCCCACCGAATCCATGTGGGGCCGGGCCGCCTACCTCATGCAGCCGGCCATAATGCGCGACCTCAACATGACGCCGTTCTCGCCCGCATCGCTGCCGAGCGAGGCCATGATCGTTTGGGCCGCGTTCTGGGGCTTGATCATGCTGGCGTGGGGCGTGCGCGGGTTCTCGAAGCGCGCGTTGTAACCGTTTCGTATTACGGCAGCGCGAACTCGCTGTGCCGGGGCCCCGTAGTCAGGAGTGGCCGAAGTCACGCCGATCGCAGTGCACCAGCGGAGGCTCGCACCGTGGACAGCAAGAAAGACCTGTGGGTCCGGCTCAAGCGCTACCACTTCGATCACCTGGCTCCCACGCACATGCTGGAGCGGGTGCAGGAAGCCTTCGGTGGGCCCGATGCCTCGACGCACGCGTTCGCGCACAAGTTGTCGCGCAAGCTCGGTTGGTCCACACGATTCGCACTGCAGGCCATCGAGGAGTACCGCAAGTTCCTCTATCTGGGCATGGTGGCGCCGTTCACCGTGACGCCGCCCAAGGTGATCGATCAGGTGTGGCACGAACACCTGCTGTTCACGCGCGGTTATCGCGAGTTCTGCGACCAGGTGCTGCGGCGCGACTTCGATCATCACCCCGAGCTCATGCCCGATGAGGCGCAGACCGCCGGCTTCGAGGCGCAGTACGACGCCACGTGTGAGCTGTACCAGGAGGAGTTCGACCGCGTGCCTCCGGCGGCCTTCTGGGGAACGCCCAAGTTCGCGGGGCGCGAGCGGCTCAACGAACGCCGCGAGGCGCGCCGCCGCTCGGATGCCGACCTGTGGGCCGCGAGCGGCTTTTCCGATAGCACGCCGTTGCACACCAGCTTCGATGGCGCGGGCCATGCCCTGCCGGAGTTCGGCGGTGGCGAGTCAGGCGGCGCGGGCGGTGGTGCGGACTGGAGCGACGCGGCGTCGGATAGCGGTGGCGCCGGTTCGGACTCGGGCAGCGATGGCGGAGGCGGCTCGGGCTGCTCGTCGGGCTGTGGCGGAGGCGGCGACTAGCGCGGGCTGTCCGCGGGACCGATCGCGGACTCCACGAACCGCTCGTCGGCGATCGCCGACATGCTGTTGCTCAGGTGGATGTCGAGATGTTCCTGGATCCGCCGCGCCATGGACTCATCGAAGATGCGCAGCACGAGCCGCAGGTCGGGGTCGAACGACCGCGCGTTGAGCCCGATCTCCAGGTTCACGAAGTCGTTGGCGACCAGTGAGTACAGTGCCTTGGCGCGGCGCACGCCGGACTCCTGCAGCACACGAGGCGAGCGGGCGTCACCAATGTAGACATCGGCGCCCAATGCTCGCAGATACTCGAGCGTGCCGTTGTCCTCGTTCTGCTCGATCACCAGGACGCGCTCGTTGCGCGCCAGCAGTTCCTCGGCGACCAAGTGCCCCAGCCGGCCCAACCCGCACACGATCACGTGGTCGCTCTGCGTGTGTACCCGCCGGCCCAGCGCCAGCTGCACGCGCTTCTTGATG
>JAIOPA010000385.1 GCA_021414165.1 Candidatus Eiseniibacteriota bacterium | reverse complement strand
TCCCACGAGTTGTCCGCGCATCATGACCGGCACCGCCGAATGCCGGCCGGCCTTCATGGCCTGCAGCGCGCGCTCCAGCGGCCACGACGCCTCGATCGGATCCACGTCCGTGCGCACCACGCGCCCCACGGGCGACGTGGGGCCTTCTTCGCGCAGCCCCTTGATGAGTTCGTGGCGCGCCAGCATGCCCAGGTACGTGCCGCCCTCGAGCACCGGGAAGTCCTGCTGATCACCCGCCAACATGAGATCGACCGCGTGCTGAAGCTCGTGGCGCGTCTCGAGCGACACGAACGCCGTGACCATGGCGGCCGACACCGGCAGTCCGGTGAGCGACGCGCGCGTCTGCACCAGCGCACGTTCCTCGCCCGCGGCCATGAACACGAACAGGGCGATGAACACCATGACCGGGCTGCGCAGCACGAACACACCCACCACGGCGAACAGCAGCGCGAAGCCCTGCCCCACCTGCGACGCGATGCGCGTGGCGCGCGTGTACGGCATGGTCATGGCGAGCAACGCGCGCAGCACGCGGCCGCCATCCATGGGGAACGCGGGCAGCAGGTTGAACAGCAGCATGGCGAGGTTGGCGAACAGCAGGAACTCCAGCAGGCCGTCGTCGGCGCGTTCAATGGCCTGCTCGGGCGTGACGCCCATGGCCACCAACGCCGCGCCGAGGAGGGCGATGAGCATGAGGTTCACGCCCGGCCCGGCCAGCGCGACCACGACCTCCTGCACCGGCTTCTCGGGCATGCGCTCCAGGCGCGCCACGCCGCCGATGGGCAGCAACACGATCTCGCGCGTCTGGATGCCGTAGCGCCGCGCGGCCAGCGCGTGCCCCAGTTCGTGCAACAACACGCACAGGAACATGAGCAGCAGCTCGCCCACCGTGAGCCAGATCGGATTGGTGTTGCTCTGGAACAGCGCAAGGCCCGCCACCATGAGCAGGAAGGTGGCGTGGACCTCGATCCGGATGCCGGCGATCGTGAGGAGTCGGAATGACCAACGCAAACGGGTGGACCTCCTATAGAAGATGGCAGTCTCGCATAGGGCGGGGCACCGCCTCCACTCGCTCCCAGCGGCTAACGCGTTGGAGAACAGATTGTTAGCCTCTCTGGTCAGGCTGAGGCAGCTTGGCTTGTCCTCGATTTTACGTTGTCCGCCCCGGGCGGACACGATAACATGAGGGACATGGACGACTCCCTCGACATCGAGGCTACGCCGTATCTGGCACGACTCCAAGAACTTCCATTCGTCAGTCGCGCGTGGGTGGCAGCCGATGGGGTGCGCCTGACTCTGCAACTCAGGTCGGGCGCCGGCCCACGCACGACTCGTCGGCAGCTCCTCATCACGCATCGGGCCCGGCTGGATCGCAGCATCGTCGTGCCACTCGAGAACATCCGAGCCACAGGCGGGGACCCGCCTCTCCTGATGGCGCCGTTCGTGAGCGCGCCCATGTCCGAATGGCTCGCTGAGCAACGGTTCGAGTTCATCGACTTGGCGGGCAACTGCCGGATCACCATCGGACACGATCATTTCGCGATGATCCAAGGGCGACGGCCACAAACCCCGGTCGAGCCGCGTCGGTCGATCGGCAGCGCAGGCTATCAGGTGCTATTCGCACTCCTGGCGGACCCGGCCACGCGCACCATGCCACTCAGGGCCCTGGCAAAACGTGCCGGGGTCAGCAAATCCGTGGCCGCCGTGGCGCTCAAGCGCTTCGCCGAGTCAGGGCTTGTCACGGTGACCCAACATGGGGTCCAGCTCACCAGGCCTCAGCAGGCGTTTCACCGGTGGTGGATGGTACAGGCTGATCAGATTGCGCCCCGTCAGCTCATCGGTCGCTTTCGCACCGCAGATCCTGATCCTGACCGCGCCGAGGCCAAACTTGAACAACTTCTATCATCAGAAGACAAGCTCCGGTCCACCCCAGAAGAGACCTCCGAGCAGTACGCGCCACGCTTTGCCTGGGGCGGCGTTTCTGCAGCTTGGCGGTTGCTTCGGCATTACCGCGGAGCCCAGAGCGTGCTGCACGTCCTTGGGGCTGATCATGATCTGCCCAAGCGCCTTGGTTTGCTCCCCTCCTCGTCTGGCAACCTCACCATCTATCGTCATGAGTCGTCACTGGCGCTCGAGGGTAGATCCTTGCACATCGCGCACCCCATGCTGGTGTACGCCGATCTTTGCATGAGCAATGACGAACGAGCCCTCGAAGCCGCTGCCCTGTGGGGCAAGGAGTTCCTCCATGGCTTCCTATGACGGACTCTCAAACGCACAGATCTCGGCGCTCAGGTCACTTTGTCAGCTGTGGCCTGAAGTCCCGGTCGTGTTGATTGGAGGAGTCGCCCTTGCGGTCTCGGGAAAGCTGTCGCACCGCACGACAGAGGATCTTGATCTGGTGGTCGCGATTCCCACCGCAGAAGTGGACAGCGCTCTCGTCTCGCTCGAAGGCTGGGAGCACTCTGAGGATATCCCCCATCGCTGGCATGCGCCCGATGGGGTCCGTGTCGATATCCTCCCAGTGCCTCTGGAGGCCCTCGCATCCGGCCGGATCCATTGGCCCGGCGGAACAAGCATGAGCGTGCGCGGCTTCCAGCATCTCGAGACACGCTTCGCGACGGTGCAACTGGGCACGAACGTGCGGATCAGGGTTGCCGACCCCACCGTCTTGCTCTTCCTCAAGATGGTGTCGTACCTCGAGCGCCCCGCGGATCGGCTTCGCGACCTCAAGGATGTTGCGCACCTGCTTGATCATCATGGCAACGACGAGCGACTGTTCGCCCCAGAACTGGTCGATCTGCAGATCCCCGAGGATGAGGCGGGCGCTTATCTCGCTGGGAAGGACCTCGGCAGCCTGCTGGACAAGGTCGAAGCAGACATCGCACGCAGATTCACCTCACGGGTGCTTGAGTACACAGAGGATGGCGGCTTCACACAGACCAAGATGACGCAACTGGGCCCCGAGGGTTGGCAGGATGACCCGGACCGCGTGCTCAGGGTCATGCGGGCGTTCCGTAGAGGACTGGAGAGCCCCACCGTGCGCTAGTGCGCGCCGCCCTCGACGTTCACGCGGGCCACGTGCCCGGACAGCAGCACGCGGATGCGCCACACGAGGAACAACGACACCGCGGCCAGTCCGGCCACGAAGCCCCACCACAACCCGATCACGCCCAGGCCGGCCTTGAACCCGAGCCAAAGGCTCACCGGCATCCCGATGATCCAGAACCCCGCGATGTTCGACAGCAGCGGCGCGCGCGTGTCACCGGCGCCGCGCAACACACCGGCGGCCACCACCTGCAGACCGTCGAACACCTGGAACAGCCCGGCGATCGGCAGCAGCGAGGCGGCCACCGCCACCACCCCGGGCACGTTGGTGTAGAGCCGCGCGAACTCGGTGGGGATCGCACGCAGGATCACGGCCGAGAGCGCCATGAACACCGCGCCACAGATGAGTGCACTGGCGGCGATGCGGCGTGCGTGCGGCATGTCGCCCGCGCCGATCGCATGCCCCACCAGCACCGAGGCCGCGCTGCCCATGCCCATGGGCACCATGAACATGAGCGACGCCAGATTGAGCGCCACCTGGTGCCCGCTGATCGCGTCGGCCCCGAACCAGCCCGCGAGCACCGAGATGCCGCCGAACGTGGCGAACTCGACCGTGTTCTGCAGCCCGATGGGCACACCCAGGCGAAGCGTGCGCACGAGCGGCGGCAGGCTGAACGCGGCCGGCCGCCAAGGGCGCAGCATGGGTCCCAGTTGGCGGCGCGACAGCACGAGCAACATGCCGAGCATGGTGAGCCGCGCGATGCCACTGGCCAGCGCGGAGCCTGCGCTGGCCATGGCGGGGAATCCCAGATGCCCGAACACGAACACGTAGTTGAGCGCCAGGTTCACGAGGTTACCGGTGATCACCGTGAGCAGGATCGGACCGGTGTGCTTCATGGCCTGCAACGACTGGCGCAGTGTCATGTAGGCGAGCATGAACACCAGGCTCGGCGCCGAGATGTGCACGAAGCGCGTGGCCAATGGCACCACGTCGGGCTGCTGGCGCAGCAGCGAGAACACGAATCCTGCCGGCAGGCAGAGCAGCGCCATGACCACGCCCAGCACCAGCCCCAGCACGATGCCGCGCTGGATGCCCAGAGCGGCGCCCTCGTGGTCCTTGGCGCCCATGGCCTGGGCCACGATCGGGTCAGCGGCCCACACCACGCCGAGTCCGAAGCCATTGAGCCCGAAGTAATACAGACTGCCGAGCGCCGTGGCGGCCAGTTCGCGCGACGAGACGTGCCCCATGATGGCCGTATCGACCACGCCCATCATCATGCCGCCCACCTGGACGGTCACGATCGGACCGGCCAGACGCAGGAGCGCACGGATGTCGGCAGAGCTGGGAACGAAGTTCCGGAACATGCGGGACGGCATCGAGGATGGCGAGGGATCCGCTGCGGATCACGGCTTACGGCTTGCGGCGGCTACCAGTCGGTGGGCTTGTAGTCCTTCAGGAACTTGCCCCACACGTGCTCGCCGGTGTTCACGCCGGCGATGATCGGATCCACGATGCGCGCGCCACCGTCCACGATGTCGAGCGGCGGCGAGAAGCGATGCACCTCGACCTTGCGCGCGGCGCTCTCGGCCGGATCCTCGTCGGTCACCCAACCGGTGTCGACGCTGTTCATGTGGATGCCGTCCTGCTCGTAGTCGGTGGCCGACGTGCGCGTCATCATGTTGAGCGCGGCCTTGGCCATGTTGGTGTGCGGGTGGCGCGTGGTCTTGAAGCTCTTGTAGAACTGGCCTTCCATGGCGGACACGTTCACCACGTGCTTGTCGCGGTCGGCCGTGCGCATCATGAGCGGCTTGAGCCGCGCGTTCAGCACGAACGGCGCGATGGCGTTGACCAACTGGACCTCGAGCAACTCCACCGTGGGCACCTCGGCCAGCAACAACCGCCACGAGTTGCGGCCACGCAGGTCGACCTGCTGCATATCGGCATCCAGCTGGCCGACCGGGAACAGGTCCTTCTGCGCCTTGAACTCCTCGGGCAGCAGCTTCACCTGCGAGAGCTGCGCCGCATGCGTGAGGCCGGCCAGCTCGGCGGCCTTCTCCTGCAGCACCGCGGGCGAGTCGGTCGCGTCCGAGGCATCGGGCAGCATGCGGTAACCCCGCAGGCCCTCCCAGGCGCCCAGCAGCTTGCGCTGGTGCTCCGGCATGTCGGGCAGCGCGGCATTCTCGCGGTCCATCATGTGCGCGTAGAAGTCGGGCGGTCGGCGCACGGTCTGGCAGGCATTGTTGATGATGTAGTCGAGCCGGTCGCGCGTGGTCTCCAGGTGGTGGCAGAACGCCTCCACGCTCGGCGTGTGCCGCAGGTCGAGCCCGAAGATCTCGAGCCGGTCGCGCCACTCCTCGAAGTCCGGCTCCAGCGCGTAGCGCATGGCCGAATCGCGCGGGAAGCGCGTGGTCACGATGAGATGCGCACCACAGCGCAGCAGCTTGAGGCCGGCCTGGTAGCCGATCTTGACGCGCCCACCGGTGAGCAGCGCCACCCGGCCCTTGAGGTCCGCGAGTTCAGTGCGCTTGAAGTAGTTGAACTCGCCGCACTCGGGGCACAGCCGGTCGTAGAAGTGATGCACCTCGGTGTAGCGCGTCTTGCAGATGTAGCAGGCGCGCGACTCCACCTCGACACCCATGGTGCGCGCCTCGGCCTCGCGCGCCTCGGTCACATCCTGCTCGCTCGGCGCCACGTCGTTGGCGTCGAATGTGCGCGGTGCGATGTAGCGCGGCGTGGTGAACACGGGCTGGCGGCGCAGCACGC
Source organism: Candidatus Eiseniibacteriota bacterium (assembly GCA_021414165.1). Lineage (GTDB taxonomy): Bacteria > Eisenbacteria > RBG-16-71-46 > RBG-16-71-46 > RBG-16-71-46 > JAIOPA01. Next base: position 8,937 of record JAIOPA010000385.1, on the reverse strand, counting down.
GGATGCCAGCCTCCTGCATGACCGCATCGTCGGCACGGGCCTTGTCGTTCTTGCGGAGCCGCGAGAACGTCTTCACCAACCGTCGGCGCGCGGCCGGGTCCGGGTGGTACACGGCACCCGCGGCCTGGATCAGCCGGCGGCGGTCCTCGGCAGGCAGGGAGGCGAGCAGGGCACGGTCCTCCGCCAACGCCTCCAGCGCCTCGGCGGCGGCCTTCAGGCGGGCGGCGATCTCGGCGCGCTCGGCGTCGTTCAGGGGCTTGCTCTCTCGCTGGGACATGGGCGGGACACATTAAAGGGTATGGCGGCCCACGGGAAGCGTCCGGGCCCCCGGCGGGGCCTCGCAAGGTCTTGACACGGCTTCTGGCCCCGACCGATACTTTGCTCGCCGTCTGAACAAAGCCCGCCACCGGGCCGAAGGCGCTCTTCCGAGCCACCTTCCGCCGAGCGTGTGGCGGCTGCCGGGGGCTTGCGCCCCCCACCCGACCGGAGGCACGGAATGAAGCCGATGTCCCTCGTCCGCGGCGTGGCCACGCTCGCGTTCGTCGCGCTCGTCACGGGTTGCTCCTCGCACAAAGGAACGCTCGAACCGATCCCGCCGAACACCGACCCGATCGTGTTCATCGACGGCTTCGGCGCTGCGGTCGACTACCAGGCGTTCGCGACCTCCAAGCTGGACGCGGTCGGCATCGACGAGACCGAGAAGTACGCGGGCAACGCCTCGCTGCGCATCATCGTTCCGCCGGTCAACGACCCGTCGGGCTTCTTCGCGGGCGGCGCGTTCACCACGAACCGGTTGCGCGACCTGTCGGGCTACAACGCGCTCACGTTCTGGGCCAAGGCGAGCCGTGCGGTCACGCTGGACGTGGCCGGGCTCGGCAACGACAACACCGGCACCTCGCGCTACGAGGCCAAGCGCAACTCGTTGGCGCTCACCACCACGTGGCAGCAGTTCACGATCGCCATCCCCTACTCCGCGCGGCTCACGCGCGAGGGCGGCCTGTTCTACTACGCCGAGGGTCCCGAGGGCGGCCAGGGCTGCACCATCTGGCTCGACGAGATCCAGTACGTGCTGTCCACCGGCATCTCGAATCCGCGGCCGTCGTTCCCGCCCACCACGCTCCTGCTCGACGTGGGCAGCACGCTCAATCTGGCGGGCACGCGCGTCATCTACAACGTGAACGGTGTGGACCAGACCATCGATGCATCGCCGCGCTACTTCGATTTCGCCTCCACCGACACCACGGTGGCCAAGGTCATCGATGAGCTGGTGCGCGTGGTCGGCGTGGGTACCACCACGATCACCGCGAGCCTGGGCGGCGTGCCTGCCTTCGGCAACGTCGCACTCACCACGACGCCGTCGCCCACCGCGGGCGCGCCCGTGCCGGCCCCCGCGGCCGCGGACGTGATCAGCCTGTACAGCGACTCCTATCCCAACGTGACCGTCGACAAGTGGTCGGCCGACTGGGACGTGGCTGATGTGTCCGACGTGACGGTGGGCGGCAACCCGACCAAGAAGTACTCCGGACTGTCGTTCGCGGGCATCGAGTTCATCACGCAGACCGTGAACGCCACGAACATGACCCACTTCCACGTGGATGTGTGGGCCGGCCAGGGCCAGTTCATCCGCATCAAGCTGGTCGACTTCGGCGCCGACGGCGCGTTCCAGGGCGGCGACGACGTGGAGCACGAGCTCACGTTCACCGCGCTCACCACGCCCGCGTTCGCGACCGGCTCATGGATCTCGCTCGATCTGCCGCTGTCCTCGTTCACGAACCTCACCACGCGCGGGCATATGGCCCAGCTCATCATCTCGGGCAACACGCCCACCGTGTACGTCGACAACGTCTACTTCCACCGGTAGGCCAGCGAGATGACGCCGTACCGGAGTGGCCGGTAATGTCCCCGGTCATGCAGACCCCTGAACGACGCACCCATCGCCGGGACGACGCGGGCCGTCCGCGTCCCCTGGCGGACTCCGTGCTGCGCATGATCTGGCGCGAGCGCGAGATCTCGCGAGCCGAGATCGCGCGCCGCGCCGAGCTGTCGCGCTCGACGGTGTCCGAGATCGTGTCACTGCTGCTGCCCACGGCGCTCGTGGCCGAGACCGGCACCGGGCCGTCGCGCGGTGGCCGGCGGCCGATCGTGCTGCAGTTCCAGGACGACGCGTGTCTCATCCTGGGCGTCGAAGTGGGCGCCTCGCATGTGGCCGTGGCGCTCACCGACCTGCGCGGCAAGGTGCTCGTGTGGCGGCATCGCACGCACGTCGTGCGCACTGATCCCAAGGGCACGCGCGCGTTGGTGCGCGAGCTGTGCGACGCCTGCCTCGACAAGACGCCCGGCAGCCGCCGGCGCCTGGTGGGTCTGGGGGTCGCGCTGCCCTGCCCGATCGATCCGCGCTCGCCCGAGCGCGTGTCCGAGATCGTGCTTCCCGATTGGGGCGGACGCCACGGGTTGGAGTCGATCGCTGAGGCGTACGACGTGCCGCTCATGGTCGACAACGACGCCAACCTGGGCGCACTCGCCGAACGCTGGTGGGGCGCGGGCCGTGGCGTGGACGACTTCGCGTTCGTGAAGATCGCCACCGGTATCGGCTCGGGCCATGTGAGCGGCGGCAACCTGTACCGCGGCGCCACGGGCGTGGCTGGCGAGATCGGCCACATGGCGATCGACTCGCACGGTGAACGCTGCGTGTGCGGTCTGCGCGGCTGTCTGGCCACGTTCGTGGGCTCGCAGGCGCTGGTGACCAAGGCGCGCAAGCTGCTCGCGGACTACCCGGGCAGCATGCTCGCGGCGAACGAGCCCACGATCACCACCATCGAGGACGCCGCGCTGGCGGGCGACCCGCTCGCGCTGCGACTCGTGAACGAGGCCGCCGAGCATCTGGGTGTGGCCATCGCGAGCATGTTGAACCTCATGAACCCCGCCAAGGTCATCTTCGGCGGCGGGCTCACGCGCGTGGGCGACCTGCTGCTGGAGCCGCTGCGCGAGACCGTGCGGCGACGCACGCTCGTGAGCTCGGTCGATGCCTCGGCGCTCGTCATGAGCGAACTGGGGCCGCGCGCCGGCGCTGTGGGCGCCGCGACCATGGTGCTCAAGGCCGCATTGCATGATTCCCGCTTGTTCCCGACCTCCCACCGCCGCGCCGAGGCTTCATGATCCGCACTCGTCTCCTCCAGTGCATGAGCGCATTGCTCGCACTCGCACTCGTCATGGGCTGCCGCAAGGATGCCGCGCCCACGGCCCCCGTGACCGGTGAACTGCTGTTCCAGGATGAGTTCGATGGCGCCTCCGGAGCTCCACCCTCGCCCACGCGCTGGCGCTATGAGGTCGGCACGGACTGGGGCAATGCGCAGCTCGAGTACGACACCAACCGCACCCAGAATGCCTCGCTGAACGGCGTGGGCCAGTTGGTGATCACGGCGCGCGCCGAGACGTTCCAGAATCGCAGCTACACGTCGGCACGGCTCAACACGCTGGGCCTGTTCACGTCCATGCACGGCCGCTTCGAGGCCCGCATGAAGCTGCCGATCGGCCAGGGCATCTGGCCGGCGTTCTGGCTGCTGGGCTCGAACATCGGCACGGTGGGTTGGCCGGGGTGCGGCGAGATCGACATCATGGAGATGCGCGGCCAGACGCCCACGCAGATCCAGGGCAGCCTGCACGGCCCGGGTTACTCGGGCGGCGCGTCGCTCACGAGCTCGTTCAATCTCACGGCCGGCACGTTCAACGATGACTTCCACGTGTTCTCGGTCGAGTGGTCGCCGTCACGCATCGTGTGGAAGGTCGACGGCATCACGTACAAGACGGTCACGCCCTCGAGCCTGCCGAGCAATGGCACGTGGGTGTTCGAGCACCCGTTCTCGATCATCCTGAACCTCGCGGTCGGTGGGAGCTACGTGGGCGCACCGAACGGTTCCACCGTCTTCCCGCAGACCCTGGTCGTCGACTGGGTCCGCGTCTACCGGATCACGCCGTGACGCGACCCGCGCAGGGCCGACGCATCCTGCGCGGAGCAGCGGCTTTACCAGCGCTCGCGTGGCTCGCGCTCAGCAGTCTCGGGCTCACGCTGGCAGGCTGCTCGCCCAAGCGCACGCCGCTACCGCCCGATGTATTGATCGTGTCGCAGGAGCAGCAGGCGTCGTGGGTGCGCAACTTCAATCCGCTCACGCCCGCCACCGCGGCGCGCTGGCCCACGCTGGCCGGCGTGTACGAGCCGCTGTTCGTTTACAACAGCGTGCAGGCCAAGCAGGTGCCGTGGCTCGGCACTTCGTTCGAGTGGCGCGAGGGCGCGCGCGTGCTGCACGTGACCACGCGCAGCGGCGTGAAGTGGTCCGATGGCCAGCCGTTCAGCGCACGCGACGTGGCGTTCACGTTCAATCTCATCCAGCGCTTCCGTGCGCTCGACAAGCGCGGCACGTGGGCGTTCCTGGAGTCCGTGCGCGCGCTCGATGACCACACGGTGGAGTTCCGCTTCCAGCGCGTGTACGTGCCCGGCTTCGATGAGCTGGTCGCGGTGCAGATCGTGCCCGAGCATGTGTGGAGCAAGGTCGAGGACCCGGTGCGGTTCCCGAACGAGCACCCGGTGGCCACGGGGCCGTTCACCGAGGTGAAGGTGTTCCGCAACCAGGTGTACGAGCTGGGCCGTAACCCGTACTACTGGCAGGAAGGCGTGCCCAAGGTGTCCGCACTGCGGTTCCCGGCGTATCCGTCGAACGATCGCGCCAACCTGGCGCTCGTGTACGACGAGGTCGATTGGGCGGGCAACTTCCTGCCGGCGATCGACCGTGTGTACGTGGGCCGCGCGCCCGGCAAGCACGCCTACTGGTTCCCGCTCACCGCGGGCAGCATCTTCCTGTACGCGAACACCACGCGCGCGCCGTTCTCCGATGTGCGCGTGCGCAAGGCGTTGAGCATGGCCATTGACCGGCCACTGCTGGTGGACGTGGCGCTGCACCGTTACTCGCGACCGGCCGACGCGACCGGATTGTCCGACGCCTATGCCGCACTGCGCGACAGCACGGCCATGGCGGCGGGCGACTGGGTGCGCCACGACCTCGCGGCCGCCAAGGCGCAGCTCGATGCCGCGGGCTATACCGTGGGCGCCGATGGCTTCCGCCATCTGCCCGACGGCAAGCCGTGGAAGTACGAGGTGCTCGTGGTCTCGGGCTGGTCCGACTGGGTGCGCGCGGCACAGGTCATCGTGCGCGGCCTGCGCGAGGCCGGCGTGGATGCGTCGGTGCGCACGTACGACTTCTCGGCGTGGTTCCAGCGCGTGCAGGAAGGCGACTTCGATCTGTCGCTCGGCTGGTCGTTCGAGGGGCCGGCGCCCTATCACGCCTATCGCTATCTCATGTCGTCAACCACGATGAAGCCCGTCGGAACGGCCTCGCTGGGCAACTGGCATCGCTACAGCAGCAAGACCGCCGATCAGTTGCTCGCCGAGTTCGAGCGCGCCACCGAGCCCGCCGTGCAGCGTGCGCTCGGCGACTCGCTGCAGCGGCTGTTCGTGGCCGAGGCACCGGCCATCCCGCTCTACCCGAACCCGTCGTGGGCCGAGTACCACGCGGGCCGCTTCACGGGCTTCCCGTCGAAGGAAGACCCGTACGCCGATCCGTCGCCGAACAAATTCGATCGCGGTGAGCCGCTGTTGGTGCTCACGCGGCTCGCCCCTCGCAAGGAGGCGCCGTGAACCATCTTCTCAAGCGGCTGTTCTTCTATGCGGGTGCCGCGTGGACGGCGCTCACGCTCAACTTCTTCCTGCCGCGGCTCATGCCGGGTGACCCGGCCACCGCGCTATTCGCGCGCTTCGCGGGCCGGCTCACGCCCGAGGGCCTGCAGGCGCTGCGCGAGGCGTTCGGGCTCACCGACGCGCCGCTCTGGAAGCAGTACTTCACGTACCTGGCGCACGTGCTGCGCGGCGACCTGGGCGTCTCCATTGCCTACTTCCCCGCGCCGGTCACGCAGGTGATCGGCACCGGCCTCGCGTGGACGCTGTTCCTGGCCGGCACGGGCGTGGTGCTGTCGTTCATCATCGGGTCGCTGCTCGGCGTGGTGGCCGCGTGGTGGCGGCGCGGCTGGGTCGACCAGTGGCTGCCGTCGTTCTTCGCGTTCCTCGGCGCGTTCCCGTACTTCTGGCTCGCCATGGTGGCGCTCTGGATCTTCGGCTTCACGTTGGGCTGGTTCCCGCTGGGCCACGCTTACGCCGACGACATGGCGCCGGGCTTCACCTTTGCGTTCGTGGCCGACGTGTTCCGCCATGCCGCGCTGCCGCTGCTCACCGTGGTGCTGGCCACGCTCGGCGGCTGGCTGCTCACCATGCGCAACGCCATGGTGGCCGTGCTCGGCTCCGACTTCGTGAACCTGGCGCGCGCCAAGGGCCTGCCGCCGCGCACCGTGATGCTGCGCTACGCCGCGCGCAACGCGCTGCTGCCGAGCATCACCGGCTTCGGCATGGCGCTCGGCTACGTGCTCGGCGGTTCGCTGCTCACCGAGGTGGTGTTCTCGTACCCCGGTCAGGGCTACCTGCTGGTGCAGGCCGTGCGCAATCAGGACTACCCGCTCATGCAGGGCATCTTCGTGTTCATCACGCTCGCCGTACTCGCCGCCAACTGGCTGGTCGACGTACTCACCTGGTGGCTCGATGCACGCACGCGGGAGTCGGCGTCATGAGCACGAAACCCCAGCCGTCCCCGTTCGCACCGCTCGTGCGCGCCGTGCGTTCTGACCCGCGCGCCGCGTGGGGCGCGGGCATCCTCGCGTTCTTCCTGGTACTCGCGGTGTTCGGCCCGCTGTTCGTGGGCGATCCCACGGCACTGGTGGGCGTGCCGCTGCAGCCGCCGTCGTGGCAGCACCTGCTCGGCACCAATGGCCAGGGGCAGGATGTGCTCGCGCAGTTGGTGGTGGGCACGCGCGTCTCGCTGGCGCTCGGGTTCACCGTCGGGGTGCTCGTGGTGCTGGTGGGCGCGCTCGTGGGCGTGCCGGCCGGCTACTTCGGTGGCCGCGTCGATGGCGTGCTGTCGGGGCTCTTCAACGTGTTCCTGGTGCTGCCGGGTCTGCCGCTCGCCATCGTGATCGCGGCCTACCTGCCGTCGGGGCCGTTCACGCTGGGTCTGGTGCTCGTGGTGACCGGCTGGGCCTGGAACGCACGCGTACTGCGCGCTCAAACGCTCACGCTGCGCCGCCGCGACTTCGTGGCCGCCGCGCGCGTCATGGGTGAATCGCGCTGGCGCATCCTGGCGTTCGAGATCATGCCCAACATGACCTCGCTCATCGTGGCACAGGTCATTGGCAGCACGGTGTACGCGATCGGCGCGCAGGTCGGGCTCGAGTTCCTGGGGCTCGGCGACGTGTCCGCCGTCACGTGGGGCACGAACCTGTACTGGGCCCAGAACGACTCGGCGCTGCTCACGGGCGCGTGGTGGACGTTCGCGCCCACCGGCTTGTGCATCGCGCTCGTGGGCTTCGGACTCACGCTGCTCAACAACGGCTTCGACGAGGTCACGAACCCGCGCCTGCGCCTCGAGCGCTCGTGGCGCGAGTTCCTGGATGCGCGCGGACACGAGGCGTCGCGCTCGACGCCGGTGGTGAGGGACCATGACTGAGCCCCTGCTGTCGATCCGCGACCTGTGCGTGGACTACATCACACCGCACGGGCCGGTGCGCGCGGTCGATCGCGTGTCACTCGACCTCCACAAGGGCGAGATCCTCGGGCTCGCGGGTGAGTCCGGCAGCGGCAAGTCGACGCTGGCGCAGGCCATCATGCGCATCCTGCCCGCGCCTGCGGTGATCCGCGGTGGAAGCGTGCGATTTGAGGGTAAGGACCTGCTGGACCTCGACGAAGAGGGCCTGCGCAAGGTGCGCTGGTCGCGCATCTCGATGGTGTTCCAGAGTGCGATGGATGCGCTTAACCCCGTGCTGCAGGTGGGTGCTCAGATCGCCGACACGCTGTGCGCGCACACCGGCATGAGCGCCGAGCAGGCGCGCGACCGCGCCGGCGAGCTGCTGGAGCAGGTCGGCATTCCCCGCACGCGGCTCACGTCGTATGCGCATCAGCTCTCGGGCGGCATGCGCCAGCGCGTCGGCATCGCGCTCGCGTTGGCCCTGGAGCCGCAGTTGGTGATCCTGGACGAGCCCACCACCGCGCTCGACGTGATCGTGGAGCGCGAGATCCTGCAGGAGATCCGCCAGCTGCAGCGCGCCCGCGGCTTCGCGGTGCTGTTCATCACGCACGACCTCACCCGTATGCTGCAGTTCTCGGACCGCGTGGCTGTGTTCTACGCCGCACGCCTCGCCGAGGCCGGCCCGTCGGCCGTGATCGCGTCCAAGCCCAGCCACCCGTACACGCAGGGCCTGCTGCGCGCGTTCCCCACGCTGCACGATGAACCCGGCGTGGTGCGCGTGAGCATCCCCGGCTCACCGCCGAGCCTGGCGTCCGCCCCCAGCGGCTGCCGCTTCGAACTCCGCTGCCCCCACGCCATGGAGCGCTGCCGCACCACGGCCCCGAAGCTCGTGACCATTGGCGAAGGGCACGTGGCGGACTGCCGGCTGTTGGACTGAGCCGGAAACGCACGGCATCCAACAGAACTCGCGCTTGATGATGTGGCCAATTCACTCGCCCCGGGGCGATTGGAGTGTTTGAAGCGGGTCTGGATCGCCGCGCACGCTCATCGATAGCGGCAGCTTCAACAGCAAAGGCGCTCATAGTGGAGCAACTGGTGTCGCCTTTGTTCTATGAGAGGGGTTTGGGGTTTGGTTTGCGGTTGCGATCGCGGCCCAACAACCAGCGGCCACGGCAAAGGCGCTCACAGTGGAACAGCTGGTGTCGCCTTTGCTCTATGAGAGGGGTTTGGGGTTCGGGCTGCTGTCGCGATCGCGGCCCACAAGGCCCACTCGCCCCGGGGCGAGTGAATGTGCCATCTCATCTAGAGCGCGACCCCA
>JAIOPA010000384.1 GCA_021414165.1 Candidatus Eiseniibacteriota bacterium | reverse complement strand
TTATTGACCTGCTTTTGCCCATTGTTTCGAATTAAAATTTTCTTGTTTTAAAATAATTATTTCTTACCTTTTACTGCAAGAATCTGAAGCATGTTATAAGTAGCTTCGTCAATCATATATGTAATGTTACCAACTTTTGTTACAAAGAAGTTGTAAGAAATTGTTCCGATGATAGCACCAAGAAGACCGCCTGCTGTATTTACAAGAGCTTCAGAGATACCTGCTGAAAGTTCTGCAGCATTAGGTGTACCTGCTGTTGCAAGCGCCTGGAACGATTTGATCATACCAACTACTGTTCCGAAAAGACCTACTAACACTGATACAGAAGCGATTGTTGATAAGGCAACAAGGTTTCTTTCAAGTAGCGGTACTTCAAGCATCATAGCTTCTTCAATAGCTGCTGTTACTTCAGCAAGCTTTTGTTCAGCTTCTAATCTGTTATCACCTACAAGTGTCTGGTATCTATCCAGCCCCTGCTTGATGATATTTGCTATAGAGCCCCGCTGCTGATTGCACGCGGCTATAGCTCCTTCCACATCTCCGTCAAGGAGTGAAGCCTGCACTTTCTTTAAGAAAGTTTCAATAGGACCTCTGCCTTTTGCTTTACTTAATGAAAGCATTCTTTCAACAGTGAAAGTTATTACCATGATAATAAGGGTCAAGAGTAATGGAACAATAGCACCGCCGAGGTAAACTGCGCCCATTAAATTTGTTGGAACGGTTTTTTCAGGATTTTTAAAATTGCCCGGTGAACCGAAACCAAATTGGAAAATCAAGATTGAAGCAACTAATGCGACTATAAGAAGCACAGTAATAAAGACTGACTGTTTCATTGTGAAAGTTTAACCTCCATTAACCCTTATTCAAAGGTCTTTGATTGTTTAAATTAATTAATTTTGTAAATTTATATTTTATTAAGAAAAACTTGTAATCGCCTCTTCCTGTGAAGGATATGAGTCGAATATTAACGCCAATTTTGTGATAACGAATAAATTTTCAAGATTTTTATTCAGCTGGCAAAGCTTAATCTTTCCTTCACGCTTCGAATAATTTGCGTGAGCTGAAATTAAAACTCCCAGCGCTGTTGAATTGAGATAAAGTACTTCACCCAAATCTATTACTAATTTTTTATTACCTTCATCAGAGATTTTTTTAATTGTATCTCTTAGTTCATCAGTTTCATCTCCGCCTACAAAGTTACCTTTGGGAGCGATAACGATAATGTCCTTATCTTTGATTTCAGTAATTTTAATTGATGACATAAGCAAATATTAAAATTTTGTTACAAAATATGAGATTATATTTA
>JAIOPA010000457.1 GCA_021414165.1 Candidatus Eiseniibacteriota bacterium | reverse complement strand
GCTGCCCCTGCCCCACCGGCAGCGCCGCGACGACCGGCTTCTCAAAGGTGAGCACGTCGTTCGTGAACCGGCCGCGACTCACGGCCACGGCCAGGAGTACGCCAGGGCGCACGTAGAGCTGCGCGTAGTAGAACGTGCCCTTGGCATCCACCGCGATCGCCGCGTCACCGAACGGCTGATCGTCGGTACCGTGCGGCACGATGCCACCGTCATGCCACGTGCGGCCGCCATCGGCGGAATAGCCATAGCCCGAGAAGCTCCGGGGCGTGCCCGGATCGAACGAGTCGTTCCAGCCCGCGGCCACGAAGCGACCGAACGCACAGATCGTGGTCTCCGACTGCGTGCTGCCCAGCGGTTCGCCGGCCGGGTTGCTCACGAGCACGTTCGGCGTGCCCGTGGCCACCGGCTTGGGGTGCAGCGTGCCGAACGGTGCCAGCACTCCAGTGGGTTCCTCGGGCTCGGGTTCCACCACCGCGGGCCGCCACGGCCGCTGGAACAAGGGCAGCAGTTGGCGTGGGAACGTGATGGCATCACCGAGCCTCCAACCCGCAGGCAACGGGCTCGCGACGGGCTCGGCACCTCTGGATTCGAGTTCTTCCTCGGTGAGCGGGCGCTCGGCGGCCAGGGCACCCGCGGAGAAGACCGCGAGCAGGGTGAGCGACAGGAGCAGGCGGACGGGTGAAACCAGCGGGCTCGGCATGATGAGTCTCCGGGGGATGCGGCGCGGGGAGCGCGAGCAGGGATGTCGCGCGCATCACCAGACTAGGCAGCTCGGTCGACTGCGCGCGCCGGGAATCCCACCAGCGCAGCGTGCACCGGAACAGCCGGATGAACGCTACTCAGCCTCGTCGCTGCCTTCGGCGTCGAGTGACTCCTCGATCCCGATCGTGCCCTTGCCACAACTGGCGCACGGCATGCGGAACCGCCGTAGGTCCTCGCGCGCGAACGCAGGCGCCAACGCGTGGCGCGCCTCGCCGGGCTCGCCCATGTCCATGGCGGTGCGGGCCTCGACCACGGCGCGAGCCACGTCCACCAGTGGCTCGCCATGCAGCGCAGGCTCATCGAGCAGGCCGGCCGCGGCGTGACGCGCCAACGGCACCGCGATGCGCGCGGCCTCTTCTTGCGCGCCCAGCCGCACCCAGCCCACCAGCATCATGGCGCGGTCCCAGAACGTGGAGTGCTCGAACTCGGATTCGGCGGCGCGCAGTGCAGCGCGCGCGTCGTCGCTCAACGCAGCGAACGCGTGGCCCTTGCCGGCGAGCGCACGCTCCACCATGAGCGACCACAGCAGGCGGCCGATGGTGTGATCGCTCCAGTACGCACTCGCCTCGCCCGCCTCGGCGCGGGCACGCGCGAGCACACCGGCATCGGGCAACGCCTCGCTCGCGGCCACGGCCTCGTGCACGAGCAGCGCGCCGCGGTTCCAGCGGGCGGCGAAGCTCGTACCCGCCAACTCCAGATCGGTCACCGCGGCCACATAACGGCCCGCGCGCGCCAGCAACGAACCGCGCGCCAGATGCGCACGCGTCGCCGCGGCCTCGGGCAGATCGGGAGCGGCCAGCACGGCGTCCCACTCGGCCATGGCGGCAGTGGCGTCGCCGATGCGCTCGAATGCGATGGCGCGTGCGGCGTGCGCGCGCGGATCGTCGGGGACATCGGCGGCCGGCATGGCGACGAGCGCGCGATACGCACCGTGTGCCGCGGCCGTGATGCACGCGGCCAGCGCGGGCGCGTCACTCGAGTGCGGCTCGGGCGGATCCAGATCGCTCAGGAAGCGCGGGCGCTCGGGCAACAGCGTGGCGAGCGGTTGCGCATCACCGGCCCAGGCCGAGAGCACGGCGTCCAGATGCTGCAGCTCGCCCCACAGCTCCACAAAGCGCGGCACGGCCCACAGCGTCGCGTCGCAGCGCGAGCAACGCGCGCCCGCGACCGGCAGCTCGACGCCCGGGAACGCGGTCTGGCACGACTCGCACCACACGTCGTGACCACGGGCCGCAGGCCCGATCGTGGCGGTCGCATCGCAGACATCACACCCCAGCCGCCAGCGCGCCAAGTTACTGGATCCCTCCAAAGCTCTGCACGCGCGTACCGCGCTCCAGGTAGATCTCGCGCTGCTCGCGGATCCCGAGGCGGAAGTAGTACTCGGCCTCGCCACCGGGGGTGAACGAGCGCGAGAACGACGCGGCCCAGCAATGGATGTTGCGAGTGAGGTTGAAGCGCTGCACGTTCAACTGGTGCGTGGTGAGGTTGTAACCGGTGGCGTAGTCGAA
>JAIOPA010000456.1 GCA_021414165.1 Candidatus Eiseniibacteriota bacterium | reverse complement strand
TTCGTGGTCTTCCACCACCGCGGCGCGCTCGCGCATCCGTTGCACGAAGAACTCTCGCGGCTGATCTCGGCGCGCACCGCGCGGCTCTGGGTGCCGGTGTTGCTCGTGCTGCCGTTCCTTGCCGGTGCCGGACTCACGCTGCCGGTGCTCGCACTGCTCGCGTTCCTGTGGGCGCACCTGCGCCTGCGTGAGCGCGTGCTCACCGTGACACTGGCGCTCGCCGCGCTGTGCGTGCCATTCGCCACCCACACGCTCGGCCGCTTCACGCAGGCCCTCGACACGCACAGCCGCCCGTTCCACGAGTTGCCGCTCGTCGAGCACGAGCCGTGGTCGGCGCGCCGCCAGTCCACGTTGGCGCAGGCCGCGGCGAACGATCCGCAGGACGGCTTCGCGCAGTTCGCGCTGGCGTGGTTCGCACGCCGCGGCGGCGACCTGCCCACGGCGGAGTCGGCGTATCGCGCGGTACTGCAGGCCTGGCCCTCCGATGCCGCGGCGCTCACGAACCTCGGCAATGTGGCGGCCATGCGTGGCCAGAGCGACGAAGCACTCCAGCATTACAAAGAGGCCGCCGCGCAGGATCCGCTCGCAGCCGCGCCGCACTTCAATGCCTCGCAGCTCCACCTGCGGCGCTTCGAGTATGCCGATGCCGCTCGCGAGCTGCGCACGGCGTCGTCGCTCGATTTCGATCTCGTGAAGAGCTACCAGTCGCGCGCCGGTTCGGGTGGTCTGCTGCCGCTCGTCGATGTGTGGCCCGCTCCGACCCGGTTCTGGGACACGCTCAAGGCCACGTCCGGCCCCCAGCGCGCGCTGCCGCTGCCGCTCATGCTGCGCGGCCGGCTCGAGACCGCGGGGCTCTTGTTCTCGTTCGCCGCGGCCCTCGCGCTGGCACTGGGCGCGTGGCTCGGACGCTGGCAGGCCCAGCGGCTGCCGCTCCGGGTGTGCAACAACTGTGGTGTGGTCGTGTGCCGCCGCTGTGCGAAGCGCCGGCGCGAGACCGCGCTGTGCGCCGAATGCGACGCCATCGCCTCGACCGCCGAGACCGGTGAGTTCTCGCGCGTGCTGCTGCTGCAGCACCGCGCCCGCCGCCGCGATCGCGCACGGCTGGGACGCACCGCACTCGCCGCGCTCGTGCCCGGGTACGGCCTGCTGGCCCATCAGCGCATCTTCGGCCCCACGTTCATGCTGGCGCTCACCTGGTTGCTCGGCCGCCTTCTGATCGGCGGCTCGACGCCGTTCTCACTGGCGCCTCGGCTCACGCTTCCGGGTAGCGAGGTGCCGGCCAGCGTGCTCGTGGCGCTGTTGGTCGCCGTCTACGCGTGGTCGCTCGGCGCGTACTTCGTCGTGGTCTCGCACGAACGTCAGCGCGAGGCGCAGCTCGATTCGGCCGGTCGCGGCCGCATCACCCAGTCCACCCGCCGCCAGCCGAACCTGGCCGCCTGAGGTCACGATGGCTCTGCAAGGCAACCTCCGCGATTTCTCCGCCATGGAGATCCTGCAGCTCGTCGGCTCGCAGCGGAAGTCCGGCTGTCTGGTCATGGAATGGAACACCGAGCGCTTCCTGGTGTGGGTGGTCGATGGCCGCATCGTGTCCACGCGCCAGCCCGGGCTCGCCAAGGATGACCCGCTCGCCCGCTTCCTGCAGCGCGTGCACCGGCTGTCCGACGAACAGTTCCGCGGACTGCTCGGCATCCAGAAGGAATCCGGCCGCGACCTCGAGGACCTGCTCGTCAAGGGCCGCTACCTCGAGGCCGATGAACTCGCACCGATCGTGGAGCGCCAGATCCTCGATGATCTCGCGCGGCTCGTGCGCTGGGAGAACGGCACCTATCGCTTCGACCCGGCCTCCAAGTGGCCCAACGAACCGGTGGTCTCGCTGAGCATGGAGAGCGGCCTCATGGAGGCCGCGCGCCGCTCCGACGAACAGAAGCGCTTCCACTCCGTGTTCAAGGACCCCTATCAGTTGCTGGGCGTGCGCGACCTGCCCGACCCCGACGAGGAGTTGTCCGAGGAGGAGCGCGAGCTGTTCGGCATCATCGACGGCCAGCACACGGTGGCCGAGATCGTCGACGCCGCACCGCTCATCGAGTTCGAGGCGTATGAGTCGCTGCACCGCATGCTCGAGGCGCAGTGGATCGAGTTCGTGGGCCGGCGCGATCCGGGCCGCAGCTCGAGCCCCACGCCGATCGCGCCGCCGATCGTGCGCACGCACCGCTCGCCCGCTTGGGCGCGCGAACTGGGTGTGGGCGTGGCGGTGCTGGCCGCCGTGGCACTGGTGCGGCTCGCCGCGTCATGGGTGCCCGATGCGCGGCCGCCCAGGCTCGAGACCGACGTGTACGCCGCTGCCGAGGTGCGCGATCTGGAGCACGCGATCACGCTGTTCGAACGTGAGCGCGGCGCGCTCCCCAAGCGCCTGCTCGGAGGTTGATTGAAGCCGCTGATCGTGCTCGCCAACGATGACGGCATCACCGCCCCGAACCTCCTCGCCCTCCGGGACGAGCTCCGCGCCTCCGCGGAGGTGATCGTCT
>JAIOPA010000465.1 GCA_021414165.1 Candidatus Eiseniibacteriota bacterium | reverse complement strand
GATCGTGCATGAGCGTTTGGGCCTGTGTGGAGGGAGTGCGGAGGGAACGCGTTCGCGGTCACATGAAACGCGAATCAGCCGCTCGGTGCAAGGGTGCGCGGGCGGGACCTAAGGATGCGTCGTGCGGCGGTAACGGATCTCATGCGGCACCTCGTCGGCGTCGACCGAACCGCGCGACAACTCGCGCGCCTTGGCATACGCCACGCGCGCCTCGTCATCGCGGCCCAACCGGGACAACGCCATGCCGAGCCCGTAGAACGCCGCCGGGTCCTCGGGCCGCACCACGGCTGCACTGGCGTAGCGCTTGGCCGCCTCGGCGAACGCGCCATCACGAAGCGCCGCGTTGCCCGAGTCGATGAGCGCCTGCGCGCGCAACGAGTCGGCCATGGGCGCACGGCTCGCCGTGTCGGCCTTCTTGCCGCACGACGTGAGCCCCAGCAGTGCGGCCGCCAGCAGCGCGAGCAGCAGCGCTAAGTCATGCCGGCGCATCAGCGGGTCACCTTGGGGCGCGTCGCCTCGTGATGCCGGTGTGACGCCTCCGGGTACGACGAGCACGACACGCCGAGGTCGTGGATCCGGCCGTCGCTCAGCGCGTAGATCCAACCATGCACCGTGACGTCCTGATCGCGCGCCCAAACGTCGCGCATGACCGTGGTCTGCGCCACATGAAGCACCTGCTCGATCACGTTGAGTTCGCACAACCGGTCCACGCGCGCATCTCCCGACGGGACCTCGGCCAGGAGACCGGCGTGCGTATCGCGCACGTCCTCCACATGCCGCAGCCAGTTGTCGATGAGCCCCAACTGGGCGCCCTCGAGCGCCGCCTTCACACCGCCGCAGCCATAGTGGCCGCACACGATGATGTGCCGGATCTTGAGCACGTCGACCGCGAACTGGATCGCGGACAGGCAGTTGAGGTCGGTGTGCACCACCACGTTCGCCACGTTGCGGTGCACGAACACCTCACCCGGCTGATGCCCGGTGATCTGGTTCGCGGGCACGCGGCTGTCGGAGCAACCGATCCACAGGATCTCGGGCGTCTGGATCTCGGCGAGCCGCTTGAAGAAGTCCGGATCCTGCGCCGCGACCTCCTCGGCCCAGGCGCGATTGCGATCCAGGATGTGACGAAGCTCACCCACGACCTGCCCTCCGGATGTGGTCCGGCCCGCTGCGCCGTGTCGTCGCGTGCGTCACCAGGATGCACGAGGCGGCACCGCGAGCGGGCCGGGTGTGACTCAGGCCTTCGGGGCCTTCGCAGCTGCCTTCGCCGTGGCCTTCTTCTTGGCGCGTGCAGCCTTGGCCTTCACCTTGCGCGGCGTCACCTTGACCGGACGCTTGCGCTTGACGACGGCCTTCTTCTTGGAGCCCGCAGCCGCCGCGGCCTTCTTCTTGGCCTTCGGCTTGCTCGGACGCGCGGCGATGATGCCGACGCGGCGGAACAACGAGGCGGCCTGCGTCGACGGCTGAGCGCCCTCGGCGATCCAAGCCTTGACCTTCTCCTCGTCCATCTTCACGACGAACGGCTTCGCCATGGGGTCGTAGTAACCCAGGATCTCGACGAACCGGCCATCGCGCTGACGGCGCGAGTCCGCCACCACGATCCGATAGAAGGGCCGCTTCTTGGCTCCGGCCCGCATCATGCGAATGACGACCGCCATGCTGAGGATTCTCCTTGTGGGTTCAGAGGGGGTGCTGGGTGCGCCCCCGGGTCCTGCGTATCCTAGCGCATCCGGCCCCGGAGGGCTGCAAGCCCCCGCGGACCCTGTTTGAGCGCCTTCATCATCG
Organism: Candidatus Eiseniibacteriota bacterium; assembly: GCA_021414165.1. GTDB lineage: Bacteria > Eisenbacteria > RBG-16-71-46 > RBG-16-71-46 > RBG-16-71-46 > JAIOPA01. The sequence continues at coordinate 2,624 of JAIOPA010000465.1, read as the reverse complement.
TCCGGGCCTGCTCGTAATCCTTGAGCATCCGGTTCACTTCCTGCACGGACGTGCCACTACCGGTCGCGATGCGCCGGCGGCGGCTGCCGTCGAGGATCTTGCTGTTGCGCCGCTCCTTGAGCGTCATGCTCAGGAGGATGGCCTCGTACCGCTTGACCGTGTCCTTGGCCGGGCCCATCTGCTCCAGGGCCTTCTTGGGCGCCCCGGGGAGCATCTTCACGATGTCCTCGAGCGGCCCCATCTTACGCACGCTGCGCAGCTGCTCCAGGAAGTCCTCGAGCGTGAAGTCCGCCTTGCGCATGCGTGCCGCGAGCTTCTCGGCGTCCGACTGGGACACCGCCTGCTGGGCCTTCTCGACCAGGCCGATCACGTCGCCCATGCCGAGGATGCGCCCGGCCAAACGGCCGGCGTCGAAGACCTCGAGGCCGTCGAGCTTCTCGCCCGTGCCCAGGAACAGGATCGGCTTGCCCGTGACCTGGCGCAGCGACAGCGCCGCACCGCCACGCGCATCGCCATCCATCTTGGACAGCACCAGGCCATCGACGCCGATGCGCTCGGCGAACGTCTGGCCCACGCGCACGGACTCCTGGCCGATCATGCCGTCGACCACCAGGATCACCTGGTGCGCGCGCACCGTGCGCTTGAGATCCTCGAGCTCGGCCATGAGCGGCTCGTCGATCTGCAGGCGGCCGGCGGTATCGAGGATGAGGAAGTCGAAGCCGCGCGTACGCGCCTGCTCGAGCGCGCCCACCGCGATGTCGTGCGGTGAGGTGCCGTCGGGCGCGCGCCAGAAGCCGGCGTCGGCACCCTTGGCCACGCGCTCCAGCTGATCGATGGCGGCCGGACGATAGATATCGGCCGACACGAGCAGCGTGCGCTTGCTGCGCTGCTTCAGCCACAGCGCCAGCTTGCCGCCGAACGTGGTCTTGCCCGAGCCCTGGAGACCCGCGAGCAGGATCACCGTGGGCAGATGCGGCGAACCCGCCAGCGTGACGCGCGAGTCGCCCAGCATGCGCACGAGTTCCTCGCGCACGATGCCCACCACCTGCTGACCCGGCGTGAGGCTCTTGAGCACGTCCTCGCCCACCGCACGCTCCTCGACACGCGACACGAACTCCTTGGCGACGCCGACGGGGACGTCAGCCTCGAGGAGTGCGCGCCGCACGTCGCGGAGCGAGTCACGGATGTTGTCCGGCGACAGTCGGCCCTGTCCGCTGAGATTGCGGAAGATGCCCTGCAGCCGGTCGGCGAGTGATTCGAACAAGGGAGCCTCGGTTGGGGGGTCGGAACGGGGGAAAGTAGCATATTTGCAGGGGGTTGGGACAGCGCGAGCCCCGCCGCTCGGGACGCGGGCGGCGGGGCTCGGGATGGGGCTCTGGGCGGCTCTGCGGGCGGGGCGGGTAGGCCCTAGGGACAGGCCGGGGCGCCGGACTGCGACATGAGCCCGGAGCCGTAGGCCGAGAGCCAGAGCGAGAAGTCATTGGCCCCGACGCCGCCGTTGCAATCGTAGTCACAACGGCCCCAAGGGATCGCGGAGCCGAAGTCGGCAAGCCAGATGGAGAGGTCGTTGGCCCCCACACCACCCACACCATCGAGGTCGTAGATGCTCACGGTGGGCGAGCCGATCAAGATGCCGTTGTAGTAGATCTTCCCACCGCCCAGGAGCGTGCTGGCGTTACCGCCGGTGCTCGCGCCGATGATCGTGAAGCGCGCGGTGCCGGTCGCATCGGAGAGCTTGCTCACCGAGCGATGCGCGCAGTCGACCGTCATGGCGGGGTCGTACTGCTCGCTCGCGAGCACGGCCTCGGGGATGCCCGAGAGATCGATCACGATCGCGGTGTTCGGCAGCGGGTTGTTGGCCAGGTCCCGGATGGTCACCGCAAACTCGCCAAGCGCGTGCGAGGTCGCCGAGCCGGTGTGTCCGACCAACGAGATACAGGCGGGGGTCGTGCTGTTGGCGGGAGAAGGCACACCCTGAGCCTGCACTGCGGTGGTCGTGAGCGCGGCAAGGGCGACGCACTTCAGCAGGAGTCGTTTCATCTTCGGGATCCTCGTGTTCGGAGATGCGCGGCCAAGAGCGCGGCTGGGGCACGCGCCGGATCGCATGAGGGGGATGTGCTACCGGGATTGTCCCGCGCCGACCACAGCCCCGGCAAGCCCGTTCTCGCCTACCCCGCGATGGCCGCCCGCAGCCCGGCCAGCGCGGCGCGCGGGTCGGCCGCCTTGTAGATGGCGTTGCCCGCCACGAACACGTCGGCGCCGGCCTCACGGGCGATACGCGCGGTCTCGTGGCCGATACCGCCATCGACCTCGATCAGGAAATCGAGCCCCTTGCGCGCACGCTCATCCCGCGCGGCCGAGACCTTCTCCATCATCTCGGGCTTGAACGCCTGGCCCCCGAAGCCGGGCTCCACGGTCATGACCAGGAACAGATCGAGATCGGGCAGGTACGGCGCGGCCGCGGCGTACGGCGTGCCGGGCTTGATCGCGAGGCCCGCCTTGGCGCCGCTCTCGCGGATCTGGCGCAACACCTCGCGCGTCTCCTTGCAGGCCTCGAGATGCACCGTGATCACATCGGCGCCCGCGGCGCGGAACTCATCGACCATCTGCCATGGCCGCTGCAT
>JAIOPA010000464.1 GCA_021414165.1 Candidatus Eiseniibacteriota bacterium | reverse complement strand
ACCGAAACGCAGTTGCAGCCACGGGTTCACGCGCGTCTCGAGCGCCATGAACGCGTTCGGGTAGTACTTCTCGACGATCACCTGCTGTGGGTTGCCCGGGTTGGTCTGCTCGCTGCGGTTGTTCAGGAACTGCGCGCCGAGCACGAACAGATCGTCGGAACCGATCGTCCAGTTGCCCGCCACACCTGCCTGCCAACCGCTGATGAGCGCGTCCGTCACCGCACCACCGGCATCAGCGGCGGCCAGGTCGAACTGATAGAGCTTCACGGTCGGCACAACCGTGAGCGTGCCGCTCGTGCGCATGAACGCACGTCCCGCGATCAGGAACGAGTTCGAGCCCGCGTCCTTGGCCTGGCTCGGCGTCACGAAGTTCGTGCCCTGGAACGAGCGCTGCTGCCACAGCAACGACAGTTCGGCATCGCGGCCTTCGCCGAAGCTGAAGCCGTAGCCGGCACCGATGCCCCACACGTTGCGCTGGAAGTTGCCGCTACCCTCGGTGGTCCCGGCGGGCAGTTCGTTCGAGACGAACGAGCGGTTGAGCCGCAGGCCCAGCGTGCCCTTGCCCAGCCGGTGGCCCCACATGAGGTCCAGCGCCTCGCCATTCAGGTTGGGGTCGCGGAAGCCGAGCTGCGACGTGATCCCGGCATCGCCGATCGTGGCCTGTCCCAGCTGGGGCGCGAAGCGTCGCAGGTGAAGAGCCCACGTGCCGGTGCGGCCATCCCACAGGTTGCCGAGCACGGCGCCCATGGCCGGTTCGACCGCACCCGGCTCGATCCAGACCTGATTGGACGAACTGGCGACCGCGGACAGGTACGTGAACATGCCGGTGTCGTCCTTCACGTAGTCCCCCGGCACGTTCAGCCCGGCGATGCGGGCGGACGACGCCATGGCGGACGACGGGACGAGAACGGCAAGCGACAACGCGAGCAGCGGCAGCGCGCGGCGGAACGGATGCACGGTGGACCTCCGGAGCAGCGGTTCGGAGCGGCAGCGCCAACGGATGCACCGGGGGATGGTCGCGCTGCGAACGGGAGCGAAAAAGACAGAGCCGAGGGCGCCACGATCCGCGCCCCCGGCTCTGGTTACTGCATTTGTCCCAACGGGGACCCGTTCAGATTAGAACGAGTACGTCGCCGAGACGCGGCCGAACGGATCGTTGCCCAGGCCGTTGTTGAACGTCGCCGACACCGGGTTGTTGAAGAACTGCGGCGTGAGCGTCGCGTCGAACGTGAGCGAGCCGGCCTTGACCGTCGCGCCCGTGCTGAACGAGAACACGTGCTGCTTGATCGTCGCCGTGGCCGGGCCGACTTCCTGCTTGGCCGAGAACATGACGGCGTTCTGCGCGCCGAAGCGGAGCGTCAGCCACGAGTTCGTGTGCGTCTCGAGGGCCATGAACATGTTCGGGTAGAACGTCTCGTTGACCGTCGTCGTCGGGTTCGGGCCGACCGTCTGCTCGAACTTGTTGCCGACGAAGTTGCCACCGAGGATGAACAGATCATCCGAACCCAGCGTCCAGTTGCCCGCCAGACCGAACGACCAGCCCGAGAGCGTCTCATCCGTCGTGACAGCGGCGGCATCGACGGCCGAACGGCCGAACGAGTACATCTTGAGCACCGGGATGAGCACCACATTCGAGCCCGACTTCTTCATGGCACGGGCCGCGATCTGGTACGTCGAACCACCGTCATCCTCGGCCGCGTTCGGGGTGTTGAAGTTCTGGCCCGAGAAGCTACGGTTCTGGAAGAGGCCCGAGATCTCGACGTCGGTGTTCGAGTTCATGGCGAACCCGAAGCCAGCGCCGATGCCCCAGATGTTACGGCCGTTGTTGCCGTTACCCTCGGCCGTACCGGCCGCGACCTCGTTCGAGATGAACGAACGGTTCACACGCAGGCCCAAGCTGCCCGAGCCCATCTTGTGGCCCCACATGAGGTCAAGGGCTTCACCGTTGAAGTTGAAGTCGCCGAAACCAACCGACGTCGTGGTGACCGGGTCGCCGAACATGGGCTGGCCCAGCGTCGGGGCCGCAGCACGCATCGTGACGCCGAACGTGCCCAGCTTGCCGTCCCACAGGTTACCCAGCACCGCGCCCATCGCGTTGTTGCCGCTGTTGCCGGGCTCGGCCCAGACGAGATTGCCGACGGAACCCACACCCGACACATAGGTGTAGATACCCGTGTAGTCCTTGACGTAGTCGCCAGGGACGTTCAGGCCCGAGACACGGGCGCCCGAAGCGTTCGCGACCACCGGGAGAGCGAGCAGCGACAGCGAGACCAGCGTGCGGCGCATAAGCTTATGCATGGTTTTGAAGCCTCCTTGCGAGAGTCGGTGAAAGCAACGTTTCCGCGATGCACCAGCGGCCGGGACGTGGCCCGCTGGACTACACGAGGTTCCGATGCCCACCTCCTTTCGCTCTTGGTCTGAACCGGACATGCGAAAAGCTCCCTCTCATCCTTGGGAAGGAGCTACGAAGAAGAACGCCAAGGCCGATCCCGGTTTCTGAAGGGACCCTGGCAGCACGCCCGCGGGAAAGTTAGGGAGGATGTCGCCCGGGTGTCAAGGCGAAAGCAGGACTGAACTCGCCCGCAGGCGAGAACATGCTCTCAACTCAGAGGGGTCGGAACCACCCCATGCTCTGAGGGAGCAAGTCCTTGTCGCACAGCGGATTATCGGCGTCCAAAGAGGCGATCTGGACGCGTCCGCGACAGTGCGCGTAGTAGCCCCCGCCTACCGACAACCCGACATGGCTGGCGGATTCTCCGGGGCGGCGGAAGAAAACCAGGTCGCCGACGCGCGGGAGTTCGCCCTTCCGAAGGGCCTTCGAGCGACCGCACTGATCCTTCGCGTCACGTGGCAACGCGAGCCCCTGCTCGAGCAGGACCTGCTGCACGAACGCCGAGCAGTCGTAGCCCGCCGGCGTGCGCCCGCCCCACAGATAGGGCGTGCCGAGCAGTGTGAGGATGCGCTGTTCGAGCGTGGGTTTGCGGCGTGGCGCGAACGCCGCCGCCTCGAGATACCCGCGCCGGCCGTCTGGCAACTCGACCGCACGGAAGCCCGCGCGCGCCGGGCCTGCAATGACGCGGCCGCCGAAGAACGCGGGCGAGACCGCTGCGCCCTCGCCCTGCCCCGTGCGGATCTGCGCCAACGGCGCGGCGATCACGGCCCTCGCCCGCTCCCGCCAGCGCTGCACGCGGGCCGCGGTGGCCTCGACGAGCCCCCAGCCGCGCACCCAGCCGGTGTAGCCATCGGCATCGTTGCGCACGCGTACCCAGCCGGGATCGCTCGAGCGGCCCAGCACGCGCACGGTCTCGCCGAGCAGCAACTGACTGCCGAGTTCGGCCGCATGGCGCGGTTCGGCACGCAGGTCGAGCGCGGGCAGAGTGACGACTGCGTAGCCCAAAGCACGGCCCGGCCCGGCGGATCGGCGCTTCACGGCTGCGCTCATTCGCCCTGCGGATTCAGCAGGGTGAAGCGCCCGAAGCCCTCGCGGTCCGAGAACACGAGTCGCCGGTAAGGCTGGTTGTAATACCAGACCTCGAGCCCGGGCTGCGCCGCGGTGGGCTGGCGCTGCTCGATCTGATCCGGCGGGCCATAACGGATGTAGGCGCGGCCCATGTCGGAACGCCAACCCGGCCCGAAGCCCAGGAAGTGCTGGTCGGCGTAGCGCAGGCGGCGGAAGAACTCGATCTGGTACTCGTTGCGCGGCGTGTCGGGCGTGGGGTCGCGCCGGCGCCAGAACGCATCCCAGGCGGCACCCTGATCGGCCGCGCTCTTGTTGCGCATGGCCTCGACCTCGGCGTTCTCGGCGATGTAGGCCAGCGCCTCGAGCATCTGCTCGTACTCGCGCCCGCGCGGCGGGCCGCTCTCCTCGACCTCGAACGCCCGGCTCGTGCGCCAGGCGGTCTTGCCCTCGCGCAGCTCCAGCTCGAACGCGTAGCCACCAATGAACAGCTCGCCATGCGGCGGGCGCAGCACCACCGGCTCGGCGGAGCGCGTCACGGTGATCGTGGTGTCGCCCTCGTGGATCGGGCCGCCGGACTCGTCGACCACCTTCCAGTGGTAGGCATAGGCGCGCGGCCACGCCCCCGCACGGCGGTCGAGCACACTGGCGCGCACGCCCAGGGCTCCGGAGTTGAAGCCGAACTGGCGCGACGGGAACGCCGTGAAGTGGTTCGTGGAATCCACCAACCCCAGCTCGAGATCCGAGAAGCTGACCGGGATCCGCGATACGTCAGCCACCTCGATGCGGTCGCGCACCTCGCTCAAGAGGAGTGCACGCACGTCGCGCACCGAGACCTTGACCGAATAGCGCCCCGGCGGCACATCGAACTCACGCGTCTCGACCACCTGATTGCGCATGCTGGCGCTGGTCGCGTAGTCGGTCACGCGCAGCCGGCGCTCCCAGGCGTCGCCGTACAGGCGCTTGGAGCGGCCCTGTGGCCGCAGCTCGACCACGATCGCCACGCCGGCCGAGAAGCCCTGCTCGGTCTTGAGCCAGTTGAGCTCCGGGTACGGCACGCTCACGACCGCGCGCACCTTGGCTCGCGAACTGGAGTCGACCGCCACGGACAGGTCGGCATTGAAGTATGGCGGCTGCAGCGAGCGCAGCGACGGGCGGTCATTGGCGGCAAGGGCCGGCAGGGCGGCCAACAGCAGGCCCAGCGCGGCGAGCGCACACCAGAGCGGACGGCGAGGAAGGGTCGGGTTCACGTTGGTCCGCACGCTATCACACCCCCCGCCCGGTGCAGCATGGGCCGCGACCGGCGCGGCAGCCGGCGGCACGCCTGCGGGGTGCCGAGTGTGAGCGGCCGGCCCCGCCCCCGCCGCGCTCGGCAGGTTGCCGCGTTCTACCCTTGACGCCGGACACGCCATGAGCGGAAATGTCCTCGATCGGGCCATCGCCCCACCGGGCTGAGGTATCGTGCTGCACGTGCGACTCCCTGTTCTCGCCGCGTCGTGTCTTGCGCTGGCGTTCCTGCTCTTCTGTATGACCCCGGCGCGAGCCACCATGCCGCCGCCGAGGGGTCCCGTCGCGCCCGAGGTCTCGGACGCGTTCCAGCGCGGGCTGTTCGCGGTCGAGTCTGCTACCCCCGGGCTGTCCGTGAGTTCCACGCCTCGCGACTGGTTCATCCCGATCATCCGTGTCGCGTTCACCGACAGCGCGCTCGTGCATCCCAAGGTCGCGCTCGAGCAGCGGCTGTTCGACACCACGGGGGTCGTGCCCACGGGCTCGCTCACCGAGTACTTCCACTGGGCCTCCGGCCGGCGGCTCACGGTCCGCGGCGAGGTCGTGGCCACGGTCACGTTGCCGCATGACCGCAACTTCTATGCGGCCGACGCCTGGGGCGTGAACGCGCTGGGGACGCCGAACAACTCCTACGGCATGGCGCGCGATGCGCTGGTCGCGTGCGATGGCATCGTGGACTTCTCACGCTTCGACCTCGACAACGATGGCTACGTGGACATGCTGTGGATCGTGCACGCGGGCCCGGGCGGTGAGACCACCACGAGCCGCCGCGACCTGTGGTCGATCACCTCGCGCGCGACCGCGGGCTGGAACAACGGCTCGCCGTTCGAGTGCAACGACCTCGTGCCGGGGTCACTCACGCAACGCATGCGCATCGACCGCTTCACC
>JAIOPA010000463.1 GCA_021414165.1 Candidatus Eiseniibacteriota bacterium | reverse complement strand
GCCGCATGCCTTGCGGTCGCCTGCTTCCTCGCCCCGGCCGCTCGCGCAGCTGCTCCCGCGCCGCTCTCGAACCCGGCCTACGGCTTCCCGGTGCCCGGTAGCCAGCCGGCTGCCGCCAATGCCGCATCGGCGGGCTTGTCGCTCGCCGATCGCTGGATCGGCGACTCGCCGTACTCGAACCCGGCCGCTGCGCCGCAGAAGGGTGTCGAGATCTCGCCGCTCTTCCAGCGCATCAACCGTCAGGACCTCGCGGCGACCAACCGCAGCACGGTGCAGAACCGCGGATATCCCGACGTCGCGGGTGGCTCGGTGGGCGCGGCCCTCGGCAAGTGGGGCGTCACGCTGTACGCCTGGCAGCCGGTGCTGCGTCTCGAGCAGCTCAACTATTCATCGGGGCCCATCGCGACGCCCGCGCAGATCGACCAGGAGGCGTTGCAGCGTGAGCTGCGTGGCGGCCTCGCGATCTCGCGCGCGTTCGGCGACAACATGCGCTTCGGCATCTCGGGCGAGTACATCTATCGCAGCGACTCGTACACGACCATCGAGACCAGCGGCTCGCCGTTCGCGGGCACGCGCACGCTCGAGTTCACCGGCTCGGGCATCGGTGCGAGCGTGGGCTTCACGTACCAGAAGGACATCGATCAGACGTGGGGCAACTGGTTCGGCGCCGCGGTCCACTACCAGCAGGACATGGACCTCACCGGCACGCTCGACGAACAGCTCACGGCGGGGGACACGCAGGCCGACATCGCGGTGACCCGCAAGGCGCAGATCTCGGGCGGCGCCTCGGCGCGCGTCATCGTGGCGCCGGCCACGCGCATCGTGCTCGGTGTCACCGGTCACACGGGTGACGAGTGGACCGAGTTCGGCGCCAAGAGCGATCCGGGCGTCGCGTACTCGATCGGGCTCGACTGGAAGGACAGCGAGCTGCCGTGGGGCGCGCGCTTCGGCGTGGGGCAGGAGTCCAACCCCGGCGCGCTCGAGGAGAAGTCCGGACTGCTGTCGGCCGGCTTCACCTGGGTCTCGGGCGACCTCGTGCTCGATGTGGGCATCCTGCACCGGAATCTGGCGCGGGATGGCTTCGCGCACAGCGCCGACGACCGCCTCGTGGGCTCGGTCCGCTTCTCCTTCTAGACCGTCCTATCAGGGCCCCCGGCTGGACTTTCCGGCCGGGGGCCCTGTGCTATGCTGCCCACCGTTTTCGCAGTATCGCGGGGGGCAGCGGGCGGCCCTCCGACCGGTACCGCCCAGACTCCAATCGTCGTGCCGCGGGGGAGTCCCCCTGCGGTCCCGCCCGACGGTCCGCGTGCGAGAGTGGCGGAACTGGCAGACGCGCCGGATTTAGGTTCCGGTGAGGTGACTCGTAGGGGTTCGACTCCCCTCTCTCGCACCATCCTGCCTGCTCCACACACCCGCGGTCCGACCCTGTTCACCCTTCGCGAATCCTGCCCACCTGATAGAGGACAGTTCCGCACATGACGCATACCGTTCGTGAGTCCGGCCCCTCGCAGCACACCCTGACGATCGAAGTCCCGGTCGAGCAGGTCGAGTCGCGCATCCTCGAGGTCTCGCGCGTCTTCCAGCGTCAGGTCTCCATGCCCGGCTTCCGTAAGGGCAAGGTGCCGCTCGACAAGGTGCGTAGCGAGTACGCCGCCGAGATCGAGCGCGAGTTCCTGGAGCGCTTCATCCCCGAGGTCACGCACGAGGCGCTGGGCGAGGCCAAGCTGGTCGCCGTCGTGCCGCCGAGCGTGACGAACCTGCGCTTCACGCCCGGCCAGCCGCTGTCGTTCGAGGCGGTGGTCGACGTGGCGCCCCAGGTCGAGGTGAAGGACTGGAAGGGCTACGCGCTCAAGCGCCGCATCAAGCCGGTCGCGGCCGCCCAGGTCGACGGCATGCTGGACCAGCTGCGCGAGGAGTCGGCCGTGTTCGAGGACGTCGAGCGCCCGGCCGGCCCCGGCGACGTGGTCCTGCTGGATTCCCAGCGGATCGACGCCAACGGCCGGCGACTTTCGAACACCAAGGCCAAGGGCGCCCGGATCCTGCTGGGGGCCCCGGACCTGCTGCCGGAGCTGGAAGCCGGCCTGCAGGGCGCCGAGGCGGGCCAGGAGCGCACCATCGCGGTCACCTACCCGGCGGACTTCCGTCAGGCGGAGCTGGCGGGGCAGTCCGTCCGCTACGTGGTGAACGTCAAGAAGATCCAGCAAAAGAATCTGCGGGCACTGGACGATACCCTTGCTCGGGACGTCTTCGGTCTGGAGTCCCTCGTTGCCCTGCGTGAGCGCATCCAGCGGAACCTCGAACTCGAGGACGAGCAGCGCTGGCGCCGGGACCTCGAGGCTCAGGCCATCGACGAACTCGTGAAGCGTCACCCCATGGATCTGTCGCCTCGTCTCGTGAACTACATGCTGGAGCAGGTCGTCCACGAGCAGACCGGCAGCCGTGAGGTGTCGGAGGAACTGCACAAGCAGCTCGAAGAGCATTACCGCCCTGGAGTGGAGCGCTCGCTCAAGCGGGAGATCCTCCTGATCGCGTTGGCGAAGCAGGAGAATCTGGACGTCAGTGGGGAAGAAGTCGGTCAGCAGATCCTGCGGCTCGCCGAGTCCGATCCCCGCAACGCCGCCCGCGTACGCCAGCACTACTCGTCGGCGGACCGCCGGCGGGCCTTGGCGGAGTCGATGCTCGAGAAGAAGGCGTTGGACCGGGTCATTGAAGCCGCGAAGATCGAGGATGAGCCGATCGCGGCGGACCTCCCGGCAGGTCAGTGAATCCAAAGCAGAAGATGCGACACGAAGGTGCCGATGACCTTCGCGACTGAACTTAACGAAAGGGCCTAGGGATGGGATACGTTCCGATGGTGGTCGAGCAGACGGGTCGTGGTGAGCGCGCCTACGACATCTACTCACGCCTGCTCAAGGATCGAATCATCTTCATTGGTACGCCGATCGACGATTACGTCGCGAACATCGTGGTCGCCCAGATGATCTTCCTCGAGGGCGAGGACCCGGATCGCGACATCAACCTGTATATCCAGAGCCCCGGTGGTGTCGTCTCGGCCGGTCTCGCGATCTACGACACGATGCAGTTCGTGAAGTGCCCGGTCAGCACGCTGTGCATGGGTCTCGCCGCCTCCATGGGTGCGGTGCTGCTCACGGCCGGCGCGACGGGCAAGCGTTACTGCCTCCCGAACGCCCAGGTCATGATCCACCAGCCGTTGGGTGGCGCTTCCGGCCAGGCCTCGGACATCGAGATCGCCACGCGCGAGATGCTCAAGACGCGTGACCGCTTGAACGGCATCCTGTCGAAGCACACCGGCCAGCCGGTCGACCGCATCGTCAAGGACACCGATCGCAACAACTGGATGACCGCCCAGGAGGCCAAGGAGTACGGCCTCGTCGACGAGATCATCGAGAAGCGCCGCTAGCAGCCGAAACTACCGTGGCCCGGCTCCGGCCGGGCCACGATCGCCTCACCGAAGCGGTCCGCGCCGGGCCGCACGGATGCACCGGACTTGAGGACAGGAACCCCCATGAAGAAGCGCATCGCGACGCCGCACCCGATCCGCTGCTCGTTCTGTGGCCGAGGCCAGGATGAAGTCGCTCGCCTCGTGTCCGGACCGTCGGTGTACATCTGCAGCGAGTGCGTGAAGCTCTGCAATGACATCCTCGAGGGGGAGACCGAGCGCGAGGCTCCCACGGCGAACGGCTCGTTGCCGAAGCCGTCGGAGATCAAGAAGATCCTCGACGATTACGTCGTGGGTCAGCAGCGCGCCAAGAAGACGCTGTCGGTGGCCGTGTACAACCACTACAAGCGCATCTACTCGCCGGCCCAGGCGGGCGAGATCGAGATCGAGAAGTCGAACATCCTGCTGATCGGGCCCACGGGCACGGGCAAGACGCTGCTCGCCCGCACGCTCGCGCGCTTCCTCAAGGTGCCGTTCGCGATCGTCGATGCGACGAGCCTCACGGAAGCCGGCTACGTCGGTGAGGACGTCGAGAACATCCTCGTGCGCCTGCTGCAGTCGGCGGACTTCAACCTGGTCAACGCCGAGCACGGCATCGTGTACATCGACGAGATCGACAAGATCTCGCGCAAGAGCGAGAACCCGAGCATCACGCGTGACGTGTCGGGTGAGGGCGTGCAGCAGGCCCTGCTCAAGATCCTCGAGGGCACGGTCGCGAACGTGCCGCCGCAGGGTGGCCGCAAGCACCCGCAGCAGAAGTACATCGAGGTGAACACGAAGGACATCCTCTTCATCTGTGGCGGCGCGTTCGAGGGCCTGGACAAGGTCGTCGAGAAGCGCGTCGGCCAGAAGGTGCTGGGCTTCGGTGCCGAGTTGAAGTCCAAGAACGAGCGCAACACGGGCGAGCTGCTGGCGCTGGTCGAGCCGGATGACCTGCTGCGCTACGGCCTCATCCCCGAGTTGGTCGGCCGTCTGCCGGTTGTCGGAACGCTCGATTCGCTCGACGAGGACTCGCTCATCCGCATCCTCACGGAGCCCAAGAACGCCATCACCAAGCAGTACGGCCGCTTCATGGAGATGGAAGGCGTGAAGCTCGACTTCACCGAGGACGCGCTGCGCGCGATCTCGGCCCAGGCCATCGCCCGCGGCACGGGTGCGCGTGGCTTGCGCGCCGTCATCGAAGAGGCGATGCTGGAGGTGATGTACGACATCCCTTCGCGGTCGGACGTGATCGGCTGCACGATCTCGAAGGAGTCGATCCTCAACGGCGCGCCGCCGCTGCTGACGTTCCGCGGCGAGCGCGAGAAGCGTCGCAAGGAAGCCTGATCCGGCACGGATCCCGCCACTCCTGGCTGGACTCGAACGGGCGGCGCCCTCGGCGCCGCCCGTTCTGCGTTCTCAAAGCCCAGGCTGTCCAAGCCCAAGGAGTCCGTCGTGCCCCCGAAGTCCCGCCGTCCGGCCGCCCCGAAGCGCAAGCCCTCCAAGGCTGCGCCGGCGCCGAGCGCTGCTAAGCGCCGCGCCCCCAAGTCCACGCCGGCCGCCGAGTCCACCGAGAGCGGGGCGCGCTTCGAGTTCCGGCGCGGGGAGGAGACGCTGAGCCTGCCCGAGCGTCTGCCGCTGCTGCCGCTGCGCGACCTCGTGGTGTTCCCGTACATGACGATCCCGTTGCTCGTGGGCCGTCAGCCCAGCGTGAACGCGATCGAGAAGGCCATGGCGCGCGACCGCATGCTGTTCGTGACGGCGCAGAAGCGCAGCGAGGTGGCCGACCCGCAGCAGGATGAGCTGTTCAAGACCGGTGCGATCGTGCGCGTGCTGCAGTTGTTCCGTTTGCCCGATGGCTCGCTGCGCGTGCTCGTGGAAGGGCTCGTGCGCGCCGAGGTCAAGCGCTTCCAGTGGTCGAACGACTACTACTCGGTCGTGGTCGCACCCGCGCTCGATGGCGACACGCCGAGCCCGCAGCACGAAGCACTCGTGCGCCATGCGCTCGCGCAGTTCCAGGACTACGTGCACCTGAACCGCCGCATCCCCGACGAGGTCGTGCCCACAACCACCGCGATCACGGACCCGGTGCAGGTGTCGTACACCATGGCCGGCCACCTGCTCGTGAAGTCGGCGGTCAAGCAGAAGCTGCTCGAGGCCGAGAACGCCGCCGCACGCTTGCGCCTGCTGGCCGAGACACTCACGGCCGAGCTCGAGATCCTGCGCCTGGAGCGCAAGATCGAGGGGCAGGTCCGCACGCAGGTGCACAAGAACCAGAAGGAGTTCTATCTCAACGAGCAGCTGAAGGCGATCCGCAAGGAGCTCGGGCACCAGAACGAG
>JAIOPA010000381.1 GCA_021414165.1 Candidatus Eiseniibacteriota bacterium | reverse complement strand
TGGTGCGTTCCACATGACGCAGGAACTGCAGCCCCAGCCCCTTGCCCTGGTGCGCGCCCTCGATGAGTCCGGGCAGGTCGGCCACGACGAACGTGCGATGATCCTCGAGCGCCACGATGCCCAGGTTGGGCTCGAGCGTGGTGAACGGATAGTCCGCGATCTTGGGCCGTGCGCGTGAGATGCGCGACAGCAGCGTGCTCTTGCCGGCGTTGGGCAGCCCCACCAGACCCACATCGGCGATGAGCTTGAGTTCCAGTTCGACCGTGCGCTCGGTACCCTCCTCGCCCGGGTCCGCACGGCGCGGCGCCTGATGCGTGGGGCTCGCGAAGCGCGCATTGCCGCGGCCACCGCGGCCACCCTTGGCGGCGCAGAAGCGATCGCCCGCGCGCACGAGGTCGGCCACGATCTCACCCGTCTCGGCGTCCTTCACCACGGTGCCCGCGGGCACATGGATCACGAGGTCATCGCCATTGCGTCCGGTGGAGTTGTTGCCCGAGCCGGGCCGGCCGGGCACGGCCTTGTAGTGCGGCCGCTCACGGCAGTCGAGCAGCGTGCGCACATGCGGATCGACCTCCAGCCAGATGTCGCCACCCTTGCCGCCGTCGCCGCCATCGGGACCGCCCTTGGGCACGTACTTCTCGCGCCGGAAACTCACACATCCACCGCCGCCGCGGCCGGCCTGGCAATGGATCTTCGCGATGTCGATCAACATGACTGCCACACTCCAGAGGATTCGAGGAACATCAGATCAGCGCGCGCCCTCGGCGAGCGCATCGCGCATGGCATGCAACAGACCGCCAGCGCGCGCGAGCTCGCGGAGCGGGAGTTCAAGATCACAGCGCACGTCGAAGGTGAACCCGCGCGTGAGATGACGCAATGCGACACGCCCACCCGGCGCCGGACCCACCGGCGGCGGCACCTCGAGCTCGTCGCCGGCGCGGACCTCGCGGCGGTCGGCGGGCTCGAGCCAGCGCAACGGCAACACCCCGTGCAGGGCGAGCAGGCGTTCCTCGCCCTCGGCATAAGAGGTGGCGATCACCGCCCGCACGCCCAGTGCGGCCGCCGCGCGCGCCACCGCCTCGGCATGCGTGCCGCCGCCGAAGCGCTCCCCCGCCACCACGATACACGTCCCGTGGGCGCGTGCACGTGCCGGGGCCTCGGGGTCGAGCGGCCGGAACAACGCGGCCGCCAGTTCCTCGGCATCGGCGCGCGCCGCCCAGGCCCGCGGGCCCCATGGCAGCAGGCGCGGCGCGCTGGCATCGTCGCCAGCCTCCAGCAGCGCCACGGCCCGGAACGCCTCGGTGTGCGCCGGCGGCAGTGCGCCCGCGCGGTGATGCGTGCCGCGCTCGATCGTGCCACCGGCGGGCTCGATCACGTCGTCCCAGAGCGGCGGCGCACCATGGGTGGGCGCGCCCGCACTCACCATGGCCTCGGCTGGCGTGTGCGCGGTGAGCCGCGCGGCACAGGTCCACACGCCACGCTCGGAGGCCGCCTCGCTCGCCGGGTCGCCGCCCATGAGCAACGTGCCGGCGGGCAATGCCGCGGCCAGTGGATCGGCGCGGTCCATGATCTGGGCGCCTGCAGCGCGCAGCGCGTCGAGCGTGCCAGCCGCGGTCCAGGCCTCGAGCGCCATGCGCCCCGGCACCACCACCTCGAGCGGCACGTCGTCCAAGCGCTTGCCATGCGCGAGCGTGCGCGCCAGGCCATGCACATCTTCGTCCTCGGCGAACGGCCCGATGCGCACGCGCGTGCCCTCGGGACGTTCGGGACGCACACGCGACAGGTCGAGCGAGATCAAGCTGTCGAACGCGCCATCGCCACCCTCGGGTCCCTCGAGCCGCCGCCAATCCGCATCGCGGCCCGCGGCGCGCAGCCACGCGCGCGTGCGATCGTCGCTAGGGAACAACGTGGCGAGCGCGCCCGTGAGAGCACCCGCACGAGCCGCGATCGCGAAGCGGTCGTTCATGGGCAGCGACAAGAGCCCGATGCCGTGGCACTCGAGCACCGCGCCACTGCCCTCGCCCGCCAACCGGCGCTCGAGCGCCAGCAGGATGTCGTGCCCCGACACGCCGGGATCCGGCACGCCGGTCCACTCCACGCCCACCACACGCGGTCGCGCCAGCAACAACGGCTCGCCCGCCATGCCCGCCGCGCACTCCAGCGCGCATGCCGGCAGCACCAGCATGCCGAGCGCGCCGGCCGCGGCCGCACCGGGAACTGCACTCGAGAGCACGCGCCCGGGCAGCGCGAAGCGGCGGCGATGGATCGCGGCCGCCGTGCCCGCACCCGGACGCACGAAGTGCGCACCACTCACACTGGCGAAGCTCTGCAGATAGCGCAGGTCCTCACCGCCATCGGGTCCACTCGCCTCTCGCTGCGGCGCGAACAACACCAACTCGCACGCCACTCGCGTCGCGCCTGCGGTCTCGAACGCCAGCGCGGCCACGGTGCCATCGGCGTCATCGAGCAGTACATGCTCGGGCCGCCACTCGATCGGCACGCCGGGGGCCGCCCAGGCAGGACCGCTGCGGGCGCGGAGCAGGAACGCGGTGAGGGTCGGCTGCACGTGCGCGTCAGTCCCCGGACTTGCCGGGCTTGTCGGACGACTTCTTCTTGGCCGCGGGCTTCTCGGCGGGCTTGTCGGCCTTCTTCTCACCGCCGCCGGAACCGCCACCCGAGTCGCCGCTCGAAGCACTCTTGTCGGACTTGGCGGCGTCCGCGTAGCTCTTGCTGCGATAGTCGGTGATGTAGAAGCCCGAGCCCTTGAACAACAGACCCGCGCCGCCCGCCGGCACACGCGATGAAGCCGAGCGGCACTCCGGGCACTTCTTGGGGCTCTCGTCGGTGATGCTATGGAACAGCTCGAACGTGTGGCCCTTCTTGCAGCGATACACGTAGGTCGGCATGTCTATCTCCCGGGAGGTGTGGTGGCCGCGGCGCCATCGCCCGCGAGCACGCAGGCCACGGTCGCCACATCCACCACGTCGTCGAGGGAGCAGCCGCGCGACAGGTCATTGGCCTGGCGCGCGAGCCCCTGCAGGATCGGTCCCAACGCCATCGCACCCGCGAGACGCTGGACCAGCTTGTAGCCGATGTTGCCGGCATCGAGGTCGGGGAACACGAGCACGTTGGCGTGGCCCGCCACCACCGAGCCCGGCGCCTTGCGCTGCCCCACCGACGGCACGAGCGCGGCGTCGGCCTGCAGCTCGCCCTCGATGTGCAGGTCGGGGCGGCGCGCGCGAGCGAGCGCGGTGGCCTCGCGCACCTTGAGCACGTGCGGATGCTCGGCGCTGCCGAGCGTCGAGAACGACAGCATGGCGACGTGCGGGATCTCGTGCGTGAGGCGCTGGTGCCGGTCGGCGGCCAGACACGCGATCTCGGCCAGTTGCTCGGCCGTGGGATCGGGCAGCACGCCGCAATCGGCAAAGGTGAGCGTGCGATCCTTCATGATCATGAGGAAGAACGACGACACACTCTTCACGTCGGGCGCCAGGCCGATGAGCCACAGCGCGGCACGCAGCACGTCGGCGGAGGTGCGCACCGCACCGGCCACGAACGTGTCGGCCTCACCGGCGCGCACGAGTGCGGCGGCCTGGAACAACGGATCGGCAGCACAACGCTCGAGATCGCTGGCGCCGATGCGCGAGCCACGCGCGGCCTCGATCGCCGCGCGCGTGCGGGCCACGAGCGCGGGATCGCGCGCATCGAGCACGTCGAACGCGCCGGGCGTGGTGTCGGCCTTGCGGGCGGTGGCCGCGATCACCGCGGGATCACCCACCACCGTGACCTTGGCGATGCGCTCGCGTGCGATGCGTGCGGCCGCGCCCACGATGCGCGCGTCGTCGCCCTCGGCGAGCAGCAAGCGGCGCGGCGCGGCCTTGGCCTCGCGGCGCAGCTTCTCGATCAACGCGTTCATGCCCGTGCCTTGCGAGTGGCCGGGCGAGCGCGCTTCTGGCGCCGGGCCTGCGCGACCTCGACGGCCGCGGCGGCACGAGTGGACTTGAAGCGCGCGAGCAGCAGCCGCTCGACGCTCGGCGGCACGAGGCCGCGGATCTCGCCGCCATGGCGCGCGACCTCCTTGACGAGCGTGGAGTTCAAGTACGTGAACTCCTGGCTCGGCATGAGGAACGCGATCTCCACACCCGGTGCGAGACGGCGGTTCATGAGCGCCATCTGGAACTCGAACTCGAAGTCGGACACGGCACGGAGCCCTCGGATGATCGCCTGCGCGCCGATCGCGCGTGCGCAATCCACGAGCAGTCCCGAGAAGTGCATGGCACGCACG
>JAIOPA010000380.1 GCA_021414165.1 Candidatus Eiseniibacteriota bacterium | reverse complement strand
TCGGCGACTTCGTGGGTTGGGCGCCCTTGGGCCCCGACACCGACACGCCCTACGACGACGTGCCCGGTGGTGTGTTCACCTTTGTCCCCACGCAGTCACTCGCGCAGCCGTCGGCCGCCTCGACCGCCAGCTTCATGCGCTCGGTGCCGGTCAGCTCGGGCGAGTTGCTGCCCATCGAGGGCGTGGCGTCGTATCGCGGCGTCAGCTGGAACGCCGGCCCCGACCTGAAGGCCGTGCTCGGCCAGGGCGCAGCCGAACGCCTGCGGCTCGACGAACGCGATGGCGCAGGGCTGTCGCGCGTGCCCGATCGCAGCCCGATCCGCGATGCGCGCGAACTCGATCGCGTGGTGCTGGAGCGCATGACCGCCAGCGCGTGGCGCGCGGGCCAGCGTGAGTTCGCGGCCGCACGCGCGCGGCGCGGTGGTGTGGCGCCCAATGGCAATGGCGTTGCGCCCAGCGTGAACGGCATGCCGCGCGTGGAGACACGACGCGAGCCGGTGCGGCCCGACACGAGCGCGGCCCCCGACTCGGTGCGTCGCGCGCGCCGCGGTGGCGGAAACTAGCGCTTCGCACGCGCACGGAATGACGCACGATCCCGCGGTCGCGACCGCGCGTCTCAAGGCGCGCGCGTTGGAGTTGGGCTTTGAAGCCGTGGGCGTGGCCACCGTGGGCCCGCTCGAAGCACAGCAGCACTACGAGGCCTGGCTTGCCGCCGGCCGGCACGGCGACATGCACTGGCTGGCGAGCGACAAGCATCGCCAGCGCCGCCACGAGCCCGAACGCTTGGTGCCGGGCATACGCTCGGTAGTGTGCGTGGCCATGTGCCACCCCGTCGCGCGCAGTGCCGAGCGTGATGCACGTGTGGGCCGCATTGCGCGCTATGCCGCGGGCGAGGACTACCACCGCATCATGAAGGACCGGTTGCTCCAACTGGAGCGCTGGATCCAGACCGAGTTGTTCCCCGGCTCGGGCTCGCTCTGGTACGCCGACACGGGTGCGATCCTCGAGCGCGGCTGGGCCGAGCGCGCGGGCCTGGGTTGGATCGGCAAGCACTCGGGCGTGCTGTCGGAGTCGCTGGGCTCGTGGCTCCTGCTGGGCGAGGTGCTGGTCGATCGCGAGCTGGTGCCCGACGCACCCGTGCGCGAGCGCTGCGGCACGTGCACGCGCTGCATCGACGTGTGCCCCACGCGCGCCATCGTCGCGCCCTATCAGGTCGACGCGCGACTCTGCATCTCGTATCTCACCATCGAGACGCGCGGGCCGATTCCTCGCGAGATGCGACCCGCCATCGGCGACTGGATCTTCGGTTGCGATCTGTGCCAAGAGGTCTGCCCGTGGAATCGCTTCGCACCTGAATCGCGCGAGGCACGCCTGCAGGCGAACACACTCGAGGGCTGGACGCTCGAACGCTTCCTGCAGATCGACGAGCCCACGTTCCGCGAGCTGTTCGCCACCAGCCCCATCCGCCGTGCCGATCGCGGCGGGTTCCTGCGCAACGTGTGCGTGGCCATGGGCAATCGCGCGCAGGCCGAGTACGCAGCACCACTCACGAGCGCGTTAGCGAATGAGCCCGAGCCCATCGTGCGCGCGCACGCCGCGTGGGCACTGGGCCAGATCGCCGCGGCGCATGAGTCGCTGCGCGGCGCTGCCCGCGCCGCACTGGAGCACGCCCGCCAGCACGATGGCGACGCACTCGTGCGCGAAGAGGCCAGCGCGGCACTGGCGTAGCGACCTACTCCAGCACGTGCCCCTTGACCCACTCCGCGCCGCCATCCGCGAAGTGTTCCTTCTTCCAGATCGGCACGCGGCGCTTGAGTTCGTCCATGATCCAGCGGCTCGCCTCAAAGGCCGGCGCGCGATGCGGTGTGCTCACCACCACCGCCACGCTCGCCTCGGCCACCGGCACCACGCCCAACCGGTGCACCACCACCACGTGCGCCAACTCGAAGCGCGTGCGCGCTTCATCCTCGAGCACGCGTAACGCAGCCAGCGCCATGCCCTCGTGCGCCTCGTACTCCAGGCGCAGCACACTGCGGCCCTCGTGATGATCGCGCGTGGTGCCCAGGAACAGGTTCACCGCGCCACACTCGGGGCGCGCGGCGGCGGCGAGCAGTGGCGCCACGTCGATGGGGGCGTGAGTCAGTTCAGCCATGCTTCGCGCCTTTCTTCAGACTGCGCCGCATGATCGGGCGGCCCTTGCTGCGGCGCGCGATCTCGGTGAAGCCCTGCGCCTGGTATACCGACTCGAACCCGCTCCACACGAACGCAGCCGGCTGCTTCGCGGCCGTGTCGGCGTGCGGATAGCCTTCCACATGCGCCGCACCCTGCGCGCGTGCGTACGCCACGGCCGCCTTGAGCAACGCACCACTCAAGCCCTTGCCGCGGTGCCCCGCGCGCACGAAGAAGCAGGGCGCCGACCACACGCGCTCGCCCGGCACCGGTGCCAGCACGCGCGAGTTCTCGAGCCGCACGAACTCCTCGCGCGGCGCAATGGCGATCCAGCCCACGGGCACGTCGTGCTCGTACGCCAGCAATCCCGGCGGGCGCTTCTTGACCAGCGCGCCCAAGCGGCGGCGATTGGTGCTGCCCTGACCGGCACGGAACTCGGCGTTCGGCAGCCGCATGAACATGCACCAGCAGCCCGCGCATGCGCCCTTAGCGCCGAACAGGTCGACCAGATCGCTCCAGCGCTCGGGCGTGACCGGTTCGATGCGCAGCTTCGAGCTCGCCACCCCTACCCCCCGCTCACCGGGGGCAGCAGCGACAACTCGTTGCCGTCGGCCAGCGCGTCAGAGCCGCGCGCCAGCGTGCCGTCAATGGCCAGCGCCAGGTGCGGCCGCAGCTCCGCCAGCGCCGGGTACACCTGTTCCAGCAGTGTGAGCGCGTCAGCCACACGGCTGCCGTCGGGTAGTTCAAGCCGGGCGTTCGCACTGCCGACGCGCTCACGCGCCTGTGCGAACAGACGAACCTCGATACGCATGCGTTGGAGCCTCCGGGACCGAACCCCTATGCTGCGCTGTACATGGACACGAATCAAGAACCGCCCCGCCCCCGCCTCACGCTCGTCACCTCGGCGCCGTCGCCCCCCGAGGCGACGGGCTCCAACGACGAAGCCCTTGCCCTGAGCGCTGAACGCCTGCGCACCACCGACGCCGTGGGCGGTGCCATGCGCGTGGGCCTGCTGCGCTGGACCATCGTGCTGGCCGCCGCGTCGTTCGGCACGTTGGCGCTGGGCCACATCGAAGGTGCCGTGCTCATGGCCATGGCCGGCATGTTCGCGTTGGCCCAGTCTTGGGACGTGCGCGATCGCGCGCTCACGGGCGATCCCATTGCCGATGTGTCCGTGCAGCCGGGCGGCGTGGGCACCGCGCTGCGCATGCTCGTGCCCATGGTGGCGCCACTCGCGGGTGCGGTGCTCTACACCGGGCTCGCCGTGTACGCGCGCACGCTGCAGGTGACCGCCGCGAGCATCGGCGTC
>JAIOPA010000379.1 GCA_021414165.1 Candidatus Eiseniibacteriota bacterium | reverse complement strand
AGCTTCGCCACCCACCGCTCCCACCCCTCACCACTCCGCGCACGTCCTCTGACCAAGAGCCGGGAGTGAAAGGCACGGGGCGCGGGGGCATGGGGGCACGGGCGCGCGGGGGGCACGGGGCCCGGAATTCCTTTAAAGTGGGCGGGTTCCCACCCGTGCTTGGCTTCCGATCCAAGGAGCAGAAACGTGTCCGACGTCCGCAATGTGATCATCCTGGGCTCCGGCCCCGCCGGCTATACCGCTGCGCTCTACACCGCGCGCGCCAACCTCAAGCCGCTCGTGTTCACCGGCCTGCAGCCTGGCGGCCAGCTCACGATCACCACCGAGGTCGAGAACTACCCCGGCTTCCCGCACGGCATCCAGGGCCCCGAGCTCATGGAGCACATGCGCGCGCAGGTGCTGCGCTTCGGCACCGAGCTGGTCGACACGATGGTCGAGAAGGTCGACTTCTCGGCGCGCCCGTTCAAGGTGTGGGCCGACGGCGTGGAGTACCAGGCCAAGTCGATCATCGTGGCCACCGGCGCCTCGGCGCTGCTGCTGGGCCTGCCCAGCGAGACGCAGTTCATGGGCTTTGGTGTGTCGGCCTGCGCCACGTGCGACGGCTTCTTCTTCAAGGAGAAGAAGGTCCTCGTGGTGGGCGGCGGCGACACCGCCATGGAAGAGGCCAACTACCTCACGCGCTTCTGCACCGAGGTCACCATCGTGCACCGGCGCGACACGTTCCGCGCCAGCAAGATCATGTTGGAGCGCGCGCAGGCCAATCCCAAGATCAAGTGGCTCTTGAACCACGAGATCGCCGAGGTGATCGGCGAGCCCAACAAGAAGGTCACGTCGGTGAAGCTGCGCGACACCGTGAGCGGTGCCATGAGCGAGCGCACCATTGACGGCATCTTCGTGGCCATTGGCCACAAGCCCAACACCGAGTTCCTGGGCGGCCAGCTTCCCGTGGATACCAAGGGCTACCTGTTGGTCAAGCCGGGCTCGTCGTACACCAGCATCGACGGCGTGTTCGCCGCGGGCGACGTGCACGACCAGATCTACCGCCAGGCCATCACGGCCGCGGGCAGCGGCTGCATGGCCGCCATTGATTGCGAGCGCTGGCTCGAGGCCAAGGAACACGCCGAGGCGACCGCAGCGCATTGAACCGTGCGCCGCAGCCGCGGCGCTCGACACCCTGCAACGGAGGCATCGTGGAACGCGAAGTCCTCGAGTTCGACGTCCAGTTCGTGGGCGCTGGGCCGGCCGGCCTGGCGGGTGCGATCCACCTGGCCAACCTGATCGCGCAGCACAACGAACGCGCGGCGGCGGGCAACGGTACGGCCCTTCCCGAGATGAACATCGCCGTGCTCGAGAAGTCGGCCGAGGTCGGCGCGCACGGCATCTCGGGCGCGGTCATGGATCCGCGCGCGATCCGCGAGCTGTTCCCCGACTACGTGGCCAAGGGCTGCCCCATCGAGTCCGACGTCACGCAGGATGACATCTACATCCTGTTCGAGAAGTCGGCGTTCCGCCTGCCCATCACGCCCCCGGCGCTCAACAACCATGGCAACGCCATCGTGTCGCTGGGCGAACTCAGCAAGTGGCTCGCCGCGCAGGCCGAGGAGCGCGGCATCTTGATCGCCACCGAGACGCCGGCACAGACGCCGCTCCTGGACGGCAGCAAAGTGCTGGGCGTGCGCACGGGCGACAAGGGCATCGACAAGCATGGCAACAAGAAGGGCACGTACCAGCCGGGCGCCGACTGCATGGCCAAGGTCACGGTGCTGTGCGAAGGCCCGCGCGGCACGATCGGTAAGCAGCTCGAGAAGTCGCTCGGGCTCACGAACGGCAAGCAGCCGCAGAACTACGCCACGGGCGTGAAGGAGCTGTTGGAGGTCCCGGCCGGGAAAGCGCAAAAGGGCCGCGTGATCCACACCATGAACGTCCCGCTGCCCAACGACACGTTCGGCGGCGGCTTCATCTATGGCCTGTCGGACTCGCTCTGGTACGTGGGCATGGTCACGGGCCTCGATGCCAAGGATCCCACCAGCGACCCGCACGGCAACCTGCAGAAGCTCAAGACGCACCCGCTGGTGTCGGCGTTGCTCGAGGGCGGCAAGCCCATCGCGTA
>JAIOPA010000383.1 GCA_021414165.1 Candidatus Eiseniibacteriota bacterium | reverse complement strand
GTGACCGAGGCGTCGGTCGATCACCCGCGTTACATCGGTCACCGGCTCGGCGTGTTCAGCCCGCAGGGCGAGCGCGTGGGCCAGCCCGGCCCCGCCCGCAACCGCGAGCATCTGTTCGTGGTCGAGTGCGCCGAGGTGGCGGCTTCGTACTAGTGCACGCCGCAAACGAAACGGCCGGTCATCCGCGAGGACGACCGGCCGTTCGTGTAGCGGTTGCTGCCGTGTGATCTACGAGCAGCCCATCGAGTTCCCGCAGGTCACGCACTTGTAGCACGTGCCGTTGCGGATCGTGATGTGGCCGCACGTGTCGCAGGCCGGGGCGTCGCCCAGCATGCGCTTCTGCTGCACCATGACGCTCGCGACACCGGCGTCATCGGACTCCTGCGTGCGCGTCCCGCCCGA
Organism: Candidatus Eiseniibacteriota bacterium; assembly: GCA_021414165.1. GTDB lineage: Bacteria > Eisenbacteria > RBG-16-71-46 > RBG-16-71-46 > RBG-16-71-46 > JAIOPA01. The sequence goes on along the minus strand of JAIOPA010000383.1, from coordinate 3,172 downwards.
GGTGACCTGCGACTTGATCGACGAAGGGGCCACCATCTGCGTGCCGCGGTGCTCCTTGCCGACCGGGAAGTTCGTCGCGTGCGGACGCTGGACCAACTGGCCCTGCGGCGCCTCGTCGATGACGTGCGCGAGATCGGTGCGGTCCAGGTACTCGTAGCCGAGCACACGGAACACGTAGTCGATCACGCTGGTCGACACCTTGATGTTGTCGTGGCCCTCGACGCGGCCGTGCGGCTCGAAGCGCGTGAAGCAGAACTGGTCGACCAGGTCCTCGAGCGGCACGCCGTACTGCAGGCCCATGCTCACGGCGATGGCGAAGCAGTTCATCATGCTGCGGAACGCCGCGCCTTCCTTGTGCATGTCGATGAAGATCTCGCCCAGCTTGCCGTCCTCGTACTCACCGGTGCGCAAGAACACCTTGTGGCCGGCGATGCGCGCTTCCTGCGTGAAGCCGTGACGGCGCTTCGGCAGGCGGCGTCGGTGCAGCTTGAGCGGGCTGTTCGGATCGGCCTCGGCCGTGGCGGTGGCCGCAGTGGCTGCGGGCTCGTCCTTCTTCTTCTTGGTGCTCGTGGCCAGCGGCTGCGACATCTTGCAGCCGTCGCGGTACAGCGCCACGGCCTTGAGCCCCAGCTTCCACGACTGCAGATAGATGTTCTCGACGTCCTCGACGGAGGCCTCGTTCGGCAGGTTCACGGTCTTGGAGATCGCGCCCGAGATGAACGGCTGCACCGCACCCATCATGCGCACGTGGCCCATGGGGTGGATGAAGCGCGTGCTGTGCGGGCCGCAGCGGTTCGCGCAGTCGAACACCGGCAGGTGCTCGGCCTTCAAGCCCGGCGCACCCTCGACCGTCTGCGTACCGCACACGTACAGGTTGGCCTCTTCGATCTGCGCGTCCGTGAAGCCCAGGAACGGCAGCACGTTGAAGCCCGGCTTCTCGCGCTCGGCCATGCTGACCCCGAGACGCGTGAGCATGTCGTCGCCGATCATGCCGCGGCCGAACGCCTGACGGATGTCGAGCACGTTCGGGAGCACACGCTCGAGCTTGGCCAGCTCTTCGTTGCCGAAGCCCTTGTTGTGCAGCGACGAGTCGTTGATGTGCGGCGAGCCGGCGAGCGTGCCATGGCCGACCGCGAAGTGGATCACGCGGTCGATCTCCTGCGCGTCGTAGCCCAGGCGCTGCAGTGCCAACGGCACCGACTGGTTCACGATCTTGAAGTAGCCGCCACCGGCCAGCTTCTTGAACTTGACCAGCGCGAAGTCCGGCTCGACGCCCGTGGTGTCGCAGTCCATGAGCAGACCGATCGTGCCCGTGGGCGCCAGTACCGTGGCCTGCGAGTTGCGGTAGCCGTGCAGGCCGCCGAACGCGATGGCGCGATCCCACGCCTCGGTGGCCGCCGTGCGCATGTCGCGCGGCGTGAGCGTGGTGTCGATGCTGCGCGACGCGTCACGGTGCAGCTTCATGACGGCCAGCATGCTGTCGCGGTTCTCGGGGAAGCGCTTGAACGGGCCCTTCGTTGCGGCCATCTCGGCCGACAGCGCGTAGGCCTCGCCCGTCATCATGGACGTGATGCACGCGGCGTAGTTGCGCGCAGCGTCGCTGTCGTAGGGCAGGCCCTCGACCATGAGCAGCGTGCCCAGGTTGGCGTAGCCCAGACCCAGCGGACGGAAGTCCTCGGAGTTGCGCGCGATCCGCTCGGTCGGGTACGACGCGAACGAGACCGCGATCTCCTGCGCCAGGAAGAACACGCGGTTCGCGTGGCGGTAGCTCTCGACATCGAACGAGCCATCGTCGCGGCGCATCTTCATGAGGTTGATCGACGCCAGGTTGCACGCCGTGTCGTCGAGGAACACGAACTCGCTGCACGGGTTCGTCGCGTTGATGCGATCGGTGCCCTTGCACGTGTGCCACTTCTGGATCGTGTCGTCGTACTGCAGACCCGGATCGGCGCACGCCCACGCGGCATCGGAGATGTCGCGCCACAGCTTGCGCGCCGGCATGGTCTGGTAGACCTCGCCCGTCGTGCGGAAGCGCGTCTCCCAGTTGCCGTCCTTCTCGAGCGCAGTCATGAACGCGTCGGGCACACGCACCGAGTTGTTCGAGTTCTGGCCGGCCACCGTGGCGTAGGCCTCGCCGTTGAAGTCCGACGAGTAGCCGCCCGCGACCAGGGCCGCGACCTTGCGCTCCTCACGGACCTTCCACTGCACGAAGTCGACGATCTCGGGGTGGTCCATGTCGAGCACGACCATCTTGGCCGCGCGCCGCGTGGTGCCGCCCGACTTGGTGGCGCCAGCGCCACGATCGAGCACCTCGAGGAAGCTCATGAGGCCCGACGACGTGCCGCCGCCCGACAGCTTCTCCATGCGGCCGCGCAGCTTGGAGAAGTTGGTGCCCGTGCCCGAGCCGTACTTGAAGACACGGGCCTCGTTCTTCACGAGCTCGAAGATCGACATGAGGTCGTCGTTGACCGACTGGATGAAGCACGCCGAGACCTGCGGGCGCGAGTACGAGTCCGTGGTCATGTGGACCGTGTCGGTCTCGAGATCGACCGCGAACGAACCGCCCGAACCCGGGATGTTGTACTCGTGGAACAGGCCGCAGTTGAACCACACCGGCGAGTTGAAGGCGCCGATCTGGTGGACGAGCATGTACGACAGTTCGGCCTCGAACGCGTCGGCATCCTCGAGGCTGGCGAAGTAGCCACCCTGCTGCTCGCCACTCACGCGCAGCGTGTGCGCGAGACGGCGCACGACCTGACGCACGCTGGTCTCATGACCGGGCGTGCCGGGCACGCCGGCCTTGCGGAAGTACTTGCTCACCACGATATCGGTGGCGAGCTGCGACCAGGACGCCGGTACTTCGATGTCCTCCATCGCGAACACGGTCGAACCGTCGGGGTTCGAGATCACGGTGCGGCGCTTGTCCCACTTCACGGTGTCGAACGGATCGACACCCTTGGTGGTGAAGCGGCGAGGCACGTGCAATCCGGACTGCGTCGGTGCGGCAGCGTCGGGGGAGGCGTTCTTATCGTGCGTCAACGTCTGGGACATTGGGGACCTCCCTGGTCCTCGAAGCGTGGGGGTGAATCCCTGCAGCTTCAACGGTGCGTCCTGCCGGGACGGCGTCGGGGGCAAGATGAGAACGCCACTCGCGAGGCCGGCCCGGCTGAAC
>JAIOPA010000382.1 GCA_021414165.1 Candidatus Eiseniibacteriota bacterium | reverse complement strand
CATGGAGCGCGAGATCTCGTTCGACATCGCGTCCAAGGAAGGCCGCCTGCTGCGCGAGATCGATGACGCGCTGCGCCGCATCTACAACGACGTGTATGGCGTGTGTGAGTCGAGCGGCAAGCGCATCGCGCGTGCGCGTCTGGAAGCACTGCCGTGGGCGCGCTACACCGTGCAGGAGCAGGAGAACATCGAGCGTCAGCAGCGCGCGGGTCGCTTGGCCAAGGAAGACGAGTGAAGCGTTCTCCACTGTTGTTGCTCACGGTGGCCGGCACCGGTGTGGCGATCGATCAGTACTCCAAGCACTGGGCCACCGCGAACCTCGCGTTCAAGGAGCCCATGCGCGTGATCGGCGACCTCGTCACGTTCACGTACACCAAGAACTCCGGCATCGCGTTCGGCATGTTCCAGGGCAAGATGTTCCCGTTCTATGTGTTCTCGGTGGTGGCCGCGCTCGCGGTGTTCTACCTGTGGGCGCGCACGCCCGGCATGACGCGCCCGCGCGAGTGGTCGCTGGCGCTCATCCTGGGCGGCGCGATCGGCAATCTCATCGACCGCGTGCGCTTCGGTGAGGTCACCGACTTCATCCTGCTGTCGTGGAAGGGGCATTACTTCCCGGTCTTCAACGTGGCCGACATGTGTGTCACGTTCGGTGTGGTGCTGTTCGCGCTGTTCTGGACGCGCGACCCCGAGCCGGCCGCTGCGCCCGCGCCTGCCGCCGACGCGCCGCTCGTCGAGGCCAGCACGGCCGCCGCACCCGTCGCCACGTCTGCCCCCGAGGGCCGCGAGGGCTAACGCCCACCGCCCCGCACGCGCATGGATAAATCGGTCGATCTCGACGTGCCGGACTTCGCCGCCGGCCAGCGGCTCGACCGCTGGCTCGCGCGCGCGCGGGTGGGCCTGTCGCGCAACCGGCTGCAGAAGCTCATCGACGAAGGCCGCGTGCTGGTGAACGGCAAGGTCGGCAAGGTGTCGCAGAAGCTCAAGGCCGGTGATCGGGTGAACCTGGTCATCCCGCCGCGCCGCCCGCCCCGGCTGCAGCCCGAGGCCGCGCCGCTCACGATCGTGTTCGAGGACGACCACCTGATCGTGCTCGACAAGCCGGCCGGCGTGGTGGTGCACCCGGGTGCCGGCGTGCCCGGCGGCACGCTGGCCAACATGCTGCTGGCGCATGCGCCCGGCATCGCCTCTGTAGGTGGCGAGGGCCGCCCCGGCATCGTGCACCGGCTGGACCGCGAGACCAGCGGCCTCATGGTGGTGGCCAAGACCGAAGAGGCCTACCTGGCGCTCACCAACATGCTGCGGATCCGCACGGTGAAACGCGTGTATCACGCGATCCTGTGGGGCGATCCGGGCCCGCACGACGGCATCATCGACCTGCCGCTCGGCCGCGACCCCAAGGAGCGCAAGCGCATGGCCGTGGTCCAGGGCCTGCACGGCAAGCCGGCCCGCACCCGCTGGCGGGTGCTGGAGCGTTTCGGGCTCGCCAGCCTGGTCGAATGCCGCCTCGAGACCGGCCGGACCCACCAGATCCGCGTGCACATGGCCGCCCTGCGCCACCCGGTGGTCGGGGACCCGGTCTACGGTGGGCGCGTCAAAAAGGTGTTGAGCCTTCGGCAATCCGAGCGTAGCCTCGCCGACGCCCTGCTGCGCCTCATGAGGCGGCAGGCGTTACACGCGACCGAACTGGAGTTCGTGCACCCGGTTACCAAGGCGCTCATCCACTTCGACTCGCCCGTCCCGCCCGATATGCACGAGGCACTCGACCGCCTGCGCGCATTCGTCACGCCTCGAACCTCGTCAGAACCGTGAGCATGTCCGAACCCAATCCCGAGACGATCACGCTTCGGCTCCCGAGCCGACTGGAGTTGCTCGCCGTACTCGACCGCGTGACGCTCACGGTCTGCGAGCGCATGGAGTTCGACGAGGACACCTGCTCGCAGTTGAGCATGGCCGTGATCGAGGCGGGCACCAATGCCGTGCAGCACGGGCATAAGCGCGATGCCAGCAAGACGTTCGAGACCGAGTTCCGGCTGTTCGCCGACCGGCTCGAGGTCGATGTGCGCGACGAGGGCGGCGGTTTCGACGTGGTGGGCGTGGCCCGCGACGTGACCACCCCCGAGCACCTGCTCGACATGCGCGGCCGCGGCATCTTCATCATGCGGTCGTGCTGCGACGAGGTCGATTTCGACTTCACGGACTCGGGCACGGTCTGCCGCCTGGTCAAGCACCGCCCCGCCGCCCGCCGGGCGGCCGACGCCTGATCGCGACTCGCGGCCCCGGCCAGCGACGCAACGCGTTGTGACCATGGCCCGTATCCTCGCTGTCGATTGGGGCGCGCGGCGCATCGGTCTGGCGGTCTCGGACCCGCTCGGGATCCTGGCCACCGGCCTGCCGACCCTGGTCGTGCAAGGAGAGGCTGAGGCTGTGGCGCGAGTGGCCGATACCGTACGTGAGGTGGAGGCGAACGGCTCACGTCCACGATCGCGCAGCGGAGACTGCACGAGACGGGGGCGCGCACGAAGGGCAAGAAGGGTAAGGTCGACGAGGGGGCCGCGGTGGCCCTGCTCGAGGGCTGGCTGGCCAAGGCCCGCTACGCGAACGAATCGCGCCGGGAGGACGACGCGCAGTGACGGACCACAAGGACGACAAGCAGTTGCGCACGCCGGCGCGTCGGGCCACCGACGCCCGCGGCGGCCGCTCGACAGGCCGGGCCTTCCGGCCGCTGCGTTGGGCGTGGTTGCTGCTGCTCGTTGCCCTGCTGGCCCCGGCCTACGACCTGTTCCTGCCCGCCGGCTGGAAGCCCGCCGCCGAGCGCCGCACGGTGGTCATCGAGCGCGGCACCTCGCTGCACGACATCGCCCGCGAGCTGCAGCGCGTGGGCGTGATCCGCAGCCAGGTCGGCTTCCTCCTGCTCGCGCGCGGCATGCACCTGGACCGTAGCGTCAAGGCCGGCCAGTACTCGTTCCGTCTGGGCATGACCGTGCCCGCGCTGCTCCGCGCGCTCGACCGCGGCATGTACGGGCTCAATCTGGTCACCATTCCCGAGGGCCTCATGATCCGCGAGGCCGCGCAGCTCATCGAGCGCGAGGTGGGCATCTCGGCCGCCGCCATCGATTCGCTGTCCAAGGATCCCGCGCTGCTCGATTCGCTGGGCGTGGGCGCGCCGTCTCTCGAGGGCTGGCTCGCACCCGATTCGTACGAGTGGCTGCCCGGCACCAGCGCCGACGTGGTGCTGCGCACCATGGTGCAGCGCAC
>JAIOPA010000378.1 GCA_021414165.1 Candidatus Eiseniibacteriota bacterium | reverse complement strand
TTTGGCATATGTGATCGAGAAAGGAGGGCGTTATACTATGTTCTCATTACAAGTGGTATGCGTTTAGGTGAGGGATTATCTCTGAAAAAATCAAATTTCCATCTTGATGAAAAACCTGTAAGGGTTACGTTGTTGGCCCCGCGCGCGCCACGATGCGCACGGCGGAGTGCCGCGCCAGTGCCACGTCGGTGGCGAGCCTGCGGCGGGCCTCGGCCAGTGTGCCGCCGCACAGTTCGCACGCGAGCACATCGGCGACCGCGGCGAGCGCCTCGCGCTCCAACGGCGTCTCGAGCTCGAGCACCAGCGTGCGCGCACGCTGGCCATCGAGTCCGAGCACCATGAGCACGCGGCGTTCACCGATGCGCTCGAGTTCGAGCGAGGCGAGCCGCTCTTCGTCGAGCGACGAGGCGAGCGCTAATCCCATCTGCTGCGCGAACGAGGCAAGCAAGCGCGAGGCTTCCTGCAGCAGGCGCTCGACGTCGTGGCGCGAACGCGACAAGCGCTCGGCGACCTCGTCCTCGATGCCACTCGGCAGCACGGCCGGTGCGACCAGCGCGCGCACGAAGAACGACCACCCAGCAGCGCTCGGCACCCGGCCGGCGGCGGAGTGCGTGCGTTCGAGCAGGCCCAGACCCTCGAGCTCCGCGAGCGTGCCGCGCAGGCTGGCGCCGGACTGGCGCAGCCGGCCCGAGCGCGCGAGGCGCTCCGAGCTGACCGGGCGGGCATCGCTCCGGTGCAGCTCGACCAGTTCCGCGAAGACGCGGCGCTGGCGATCGGTCAGGTCGGGGTCCGTGGCGGTGAGCCGCCCGGGCATGGAGGGGTTGGACATGTCGAGGGGGATTGAGCCAGAGGGGCCCACGGTAGTCAATTGCTCCCCCGGCGGGGTCCCTGAGCCTAGTGGATCGGCCGGAACAGGCGGTTCCAGCGGATATGGAACGGCATCGTGTACCAGTTCTGGGCAGCGGTCGAGAAGTACAGGAACAGCGCCCGGCCCTTCACGTAGTCCATGGGCACGAAGCCCCAGAACCGGCCGTCCTCGGAGTTCTCGCGGTTGTCACCCATCATGAACAACTGCCCCGGCGGCACAGTGAACGGCGCCAGGTTGTCGCGCGGCGAGGTGGCCGCCGGCAACTCGGTGGGTTCGATGTGCTGCACGTAGGGTTCATCGAGCGGCTTGCCGTCCACGAACACCTGCCGGTGCCGGATCTCGACCGTCTGCCCGCCCGTGGCGATGCAGCGCTTGATGAAATCGATCGACGGATCCATGGGGAACTGGAACACGATGATGTCGCCGGTGCGCGGCTGGCGGATGCCCGGCAGGCGGATGTGCGTGAACGGGATCTTGGCCCCGTACTCGTACTTGCTGATGAACAGGAAGTCGCCGACCTGGAGCGTCTGCAGCATGGACTCCGACGGGATCCGGAACGCCTGGATCGCGAAGATCCGCACGATGAGCATGAGCACGACCGCCCATGCGAGCGACTCGACGTTCTCGCGCATCGCCGAACGCGGCGCGCTGGTCTTGGGGGCACGACGGCTTGCTGCTGCGCTCAAGCGGCACACTCCTGAGGGTCGATCGGGCGCGCCCGGATGGCGAGCCACGCAAGGGTATCGTCTGCTACGAAGCAATGCTCCCGCGGGATGCACCACCCCCCGCTCGTGCGGACCAGGCGGCCCTGCGCCTCGGCCGCCTCGAACGCCGCACCATACCGTACCAGCAGTTCGTTGCGATGGGCCTGCGGCAGGTCGGCCAGCACCAGCCCGCTACCGAGCCGGAGCGCCAGCATGACCGTTTCATCGGCGCGCGAGGCCGGCGTGTCGCGTTCCAGCGTGGCGGGGTCCTCGCCGCGCTCGAGCGAGCCCGCCCACTCGCCCAGCGCGTAGGCGTTGGCCCGGCGCACGCCCTTCCAGAGCCCGTGCGCCGACGGCCCCAGCGCCAGGTGATCGCGCCGGAGCCAGTACGTGAGGTTGTGGCGGCTCTCGGCATCGGGCAGCGACCAGTTCGACGTCTCGTAGAGCGCGAGCCCCGCGGCCGTGAAGCGCGCATCGGCCTCGGCGTGGAACGACGCCTCGACCTCGGGCGGCACCATGTGTGCCTCGCCGCGCTCGATCGCATCGCCCGTGGGCGTGCCGGTCTCGGGGATGAACCCGTAGGCCGAGATGTGCTCGGGTGCCAACGCGAGCGCGGCATCGAGCGTGCGCGTCCAGTGCACCGCGGTGTGGCCGGGGTAGCCGAACATGAGGTCGAGCGACAAGCGGCGGAAGCCATGCGCGCGGGCCAGTGCGAACGCCTCGGCGGCGCGATGTTCGTCGTGCATGCGGCCGAGTGTCGCGAGTTCCGAGGGCACGAACGATTGCACGCCGAACGACAGCCGGTTCACGCCAGCCTTGGCCCACGTGTCGAGCAGCCGAGGCCCCATGCTCTCGGGATTCACCTCCAACGTGATCTCGGCACCCGGCGCGATCGTGAATGCGCCCTTCAGGGCACCCCACATGCGATCGAACGCCCACGAGCCCAGGGCCGAAGGCGTGCCGCCGCCGAAGAACACCGAGCTGAAGGCCTGCCCGCTCGCGAGTGGCGCACGCAGCGCGATTTCACGCTCGAGCGCGCCCAGGTAGCGTTCCACCGCCACGCGCGACAGTCCGGTCTTGGAGAAGTGGCAGTACGGGCAGCTCACCGCACAGAACGGCACGTGCACGTACAGCGCGCAGCGGGCCTCGTCTCGCGCGCGCGGGCCCGGTCCGGATCCCGCGAGGGTCACTTGATGACCCGGAAGAACCGGTTCCAGCGCAGATTGAACAAGCTGTTCCACGGGCTGTTGCCGGCGGTCGAGAAGTACACGAACAGCGCGCGGCCCTTGACCAGCTCGCGCTTCACCGTGCCCCAATAGCGCGAGTCATTCGAGTTGTCGCGGTTGTCGCCCATCATGAACAACTCACCGGGCGGCACGGTGGGCGGCGAGTAGTTGTCGCGCGGCGTCTCGCCGGCCGGGTCCTCGCTCCAGATGTCGTGCTTCACGTAAGGCTCGACCTGCTTCACGCCGTCCACGAACAGTTCCTTGTGCACGATCTTCACGGTCTGTCCGCCGGTCGCCACGCAGCGCTTGATGTAGTCCTCCGAGGGATCCTCGGGGAACTGGAACACGATCACGTCGCCACGCTTGGGCTGGCTCAACGCCGGCAGCCGCCACTTGGTGAACGGCACCTGTGCGCCGTACTCGAGCTTGTTCACGAACAGGAAGTCGCCCACGAGCAGCGTGTCGGTCATGGACTCCGACGGGATCCGGAATGCCTGGATCACGAACGTGCGCAGCACGAGCGTGATCGCGACCGCCCAGACGATCGCCTCGAGATAGTCGCGGACGTTGGAACGCGGCGCCGAAGACGACATCAGCCGCGGTCCACCTTGAGCACCGCGAGGAATGCTTCCTGCGGCACCTCGACCGTACCGACCTGCTTCATGCGGCGCTTGCCCGCCTTCTGCTTCTCGAGGAGCTTGCGCTTTCGCGAGATGTCGCCGCCGTAGCACTTGGCGATGACGTTCTTTCGCATGGCACCAATGGTCTCGCGCGCGATGATCTTGCCGTTGATCGAGGCCTGGATCGCGACCTGGAACATCTGCCGCGGGATCAGCTCCTTCAACTTCTCGCACAGCGAGCTGCCGTACTGGTAGGCCTTGTCCCGGTGCACGATGGCCGACAGGGCGTCGACGATCTCGCCGTTCAACATGATGTCGAGCTTCACCACATCGGCTTCCTGGTAGCCCGCGAGCTCGTAGTCGAGCGACGCATAGCCGCGCGACACGCTCTTCAGGCGATCGTAGAAATCGAGCACGATCTCGCCGAGCGGCAGCCGGTAGGCCACCCGCACGCGCTTCTCCTCGAGATGCACCATGTCCTGGAACACGCCACGGCGGTCCTGGCACAGCTTCATGATGTTGCCGAGGTAGTCCGTGGGCGTGACGACATGCGCCAGCACGACCGGCTCCTCGACCGCCTCGATGGCCTGCACGGCGGGCATGGACGACGGGTTGTCGACCTTGATCAAGTCACCGGTCGTCTGCAGCACGTGGTACATCACGCTCGGCGTGGTGGCGATGAGGTCGATGTTGAACTCGCGGCGCAGACGCTCCTGGATGATCTCGAGGTGCAGCAGGCCCAGGAAGCCCGAACGGAAGCCGAACCCCAGCGCGACCGACGTCTCGGGCTCGTAGTCGAGCGAGGCGTCGTTCAGGCGCAGCTTGGCCAGCGCTTCCTTCAGGTCTTCGTACTGCTCGGCGTCGATCGGATAGAGCCCCGAGAACACCATGGACTTGGTCTCGCGGAAGCCCGGCAGCTGCTCGACCGCCTCGGCCTGACCGGCGAGCGCGAGCGTGTCACCGACGCGGGCGTCAGCCACCGTCTTGATGCCGGCGACGATGTAACCCACCTGCCCCGCGATGAGTTGCGACTCGGGCGACAATTTGAGCCGCAGCTTGCCGACCTCGGTCACCTCGTGGACGGTGCCGGTGCTCACGAACTGCACCTTGTCGCCCGCCTTGAGCGTGCC
>JAIOPA010000377.1 GCA_021414165.1 Candidatus Eiseniibacteriota bacterium | reverse complement strand
CTCAAGGGCCAGCTGGGCCGCGAAGGCTTCCTGACGCGTGATGCGCGTATGGTCGAGCGTAAGAAGTACGGACAGCCGGGCGCCCGTAAGCGCTTCCAGTTCAGCAAGCGCTAGTCCGCGACGAGTCCGAACACAGCATCCATCTCACACGTCCCCCCGCCGCGCCGGGGTCCCGCTCTGCGGGATGGCGCGACGAGCGCGCGGGGACGGCGGTAGAACCCCTCAGGAGGTCATCCGTGGCCGAGATCACGATGAAGGAACTGCTGGAGGCTGGTGTCCACTTCGGACACCAGACCCGGCGTTGGAATCCGCAGATGAAGAAGTTCATCTTCATGGAGCGGAACGGTATCTACATCATCGACCTTCAGAAGACGCTCAAGTGCATCGCAGATGCGCGTGCGGCGATCACGAAGGTCACCCGCAATGCTGGCCACGTGCTGTTCGTCGGCACGAAGAAGCAGGCCAAGATGATCGTCGGCGAAGACGCCGCGCGTGCGGGCATGTACCACGTCACCGAGCGTTGGCTCGGTGGCATGCTCACGAACTTCAAGACGATCCGCACCAGCATCAAGCGCCTCAAGGAGCTCGATGCCATGGTCGCCGACGGCACGATGGACAAGCTGTCGAAGAAGTAAGTCTCGCGCCTGTCGCGTGAGCGGACCCGTCTCGAGTTCGCATTCTCCGGCATCAAGGACATGCCGGGTCTGCCGTCGCTCGTGTTCATCGTCGACACCAAGAAGGAGAAGATCGCGGTCGCCGAGGCCAACCGCCTGGGCATCCCGATCGTCGGTGTCGTCGATACGAACTGCGACCCGTCCATGATCCAGTTCCCGATCCCGGGCAACGACGACGCGCTCCGCGCGATCAAGTTGTTCTCGGGCCTCGTGGCCGACACGATCCTCGAGTCGCGCAACATGTCGCGCGAGGGTGCGGATCAGGAGACCGTCTCGTTCGGCGGTGACGCCGCCGAGGTCGCGGCCCGGGCCTGAGCGCCGAGGATTCCCGAGTAATGATTTCCGCGCCCGTCCGCATGTGAGCCGTGCGGGCGGGCGTTCCAACGAAACAGGGGAGAGCCATGACGATCACCGCTGAATTGGTGAAGCAGCTCCGTGAGATGACCGGAGCGGGCATGATGGAGTGCAAGAAGGCCCTGGGCGAGACCTCGGGTGACCTGCAGAAGGCCGTGGACGTGCTGCGCAAGTCCGGCATCGCCAAGGCCGAGAAGCGTTCCGACCGCGCCGCTTCGCAGGGCCGTATCGAGTCGTACATCCACGACAACCGCATCGGCGTGCTCATCGAGGTGAACTGCGAGACGGACTTCGTCGCGCGCACCGATGACTTCGCCAAGCTGGTGCGTGACCTCGCCATGCAGGCCGCTGCCGCGAACGCCGATTACGTGCGCCGTGAGGAAGTGCCGGCCGAGCGTGTCGAGCGTGAGCGCGCGATCTACGCCGACCAGTTGAAGAACGAGGGCAAGCCCGCGAACATGATCGACAAGATCAGCGAGGGTAAGCTCAACAAGTTCTACTCCGAGGTCTGCCTCATGGAGCAGCCGTTCATCAAGGACGACAAGAAGTCGATCGGCGATCTCGTCAAGGAGACGTCGTCCAAGTGCGGCGAGAACATCGTCGTGCGCCGCTTCGTGCGCTTCCGCCTCGGTTCGGAGTAGGCCTTGGCCGCCAAGCCGCAGCGCATCCTGCTCAAGCTCTCCGGCGAGCATCTCGCCGGAGAGGCGGGCCACGGCATCGACGAGTCGGTCCTCTCGGCGCTCGCCGAGGAGGTGCGTGATGTGCACGCGTTGGGCGTGCAGGTCGGCATCGTGCTCGGCGGTGGCAACATCTTCCGTGGGCTCGCCGGCAGCGCGCGCGGCATGGATCGCGTCACGGCCGACCACATGGGCATGCTGGCCACGGTCATCAACAGCCTGTCG
>JAIOPA010000376.1 GCA_021414165.1 Candidatus Eiseniibacteriota bacterium | reverse complement strand
GATGCAGCTGCACCTCCACATGCTCACCGATCAAGCGCCCGAGCATCTGCGTGGTCGCGGTCACGAGGTCGTTCAACTGCAGCGCCACGCGGGTCTGCACCTGCTTGCGCCCGAACGCCAGCAACTGCGCCGATATGGCGGCGCCCTTCTCGACCGCGGTCGCGATCTTGGCGGCATGCGAGCGCGCGGGGTCGCCCGGCTCGGTGCCCAGCGCCATGAGCGACACATGGCCGGCGATCACCGTGAGCAGGTTGTTGAAGTCATGCGCCACGCCACCGGCGAGCCGGCCGATCGCCTCCATCTTGCTGGCCTCGGCCAGGTGCGCCTGCGTGCGCTCGAGCTCTTCAAGACTCGCAGCGAGCTCTTCAGACCGCTGGCGCAGCGCCTGCGTGAGCCAGGCGTTCTCGAGTGCGCGCTCCAGATGCAGCGCGAACAACTGCAGCACCGATTGGCCCGCACCCACGGGGGCCTCGGCGGACTCCGGCCCGAACGGCAAGCGCGAGCTGGCGTGCGCCATGAGACACGTGGGCCGGGGCAATGCCGACGTGGCGATGCGGAAGTGCACGAGCCACGAATCCTCGCCCGACACCACTTGGGGCGTTCCGCCCGGCCAGAACATGGCCATGCGCTCGGGCGCCAGATCGCCCGGCATGCGCAGCACGGCGATCGCGGGCAGCACCTCCATGTCGGCCACGAGATCGGGCGGCACGTGGTACGAGCGCGGCTCGCTCAGATGCGTCGAGGCGAGCAGGTGCAACGTGTCCTGCTCGCGTTCGCACGCGTGCACCCAATCGAACGGGAACATACTGCCCAACACCGAGCACGCCTGGGCCAGGATGCGGTCGGGCGTGGCCCCGGTGGCGCACTCCAGTGCGAACGTCTCCAGCAGCTGTGTGTGACGCAGCTGCTCATCAAGCACGCGCTGCGAGCGGTAGAGCCGCTGCTCGGTGCGCACGAGCAGCTTCACCTGCTCGTTGAGCGCCTCGGTCTCGCGGCGCAGCCGTTCGAGTTCGTGTGCCGCGTCGCTCAAGCGCGAGCCTCGTCGTACAACGCGCACAGCGCCACGGTGTAGTTGTGATAGCGCGCGCGGCCGCCGGCCGGTGCGATCTCGCCGTACGAGTGGAAGCCGATCCACGGCGTGTCGGGCCCCAACTGGCGCTGCAACGGATGCACGATCTCCTCGGCCACGCACGAGCCGAACAGCGAACGGCCGCGGCCCGCGCAATCGAACTGCAGCACGAACGCGGGCTTCTGTCCGGCGTGCCGGCCCGCGATGCGCTCGGCGCAGGCCTTCGCGCTGTCTCGGATGCGCGGCGGATCGCGCCGCACCAATCGGATGGGCGTGCCGCTCGCGAGCCCACCTCCCGGCAACAGTAGCGCGCCGCTCTCGCGATCGAGTCCGAGCGGTGTGCGGATCACGAGCCGGCTGCCCTCGTCGTCCTGCACGCCCTCGATCTCCTCGGCGAACGAGACGTGCGAGATGCCCTCGCCGTTCAGATCCTGCGGATCGCCATCGAGATACTCGCGCAGCACGCTCCACGCGGGCTGATCATCGATCGTGCGCAGCCAGCTGCCATCGGCTGCGGTGACCTTGCGCGGCAGACCGATCGCCGAGCAGCCGTGGCTCAACGCGAACGTGAACTCACCGCGGCCCGAGATGAGCATGGCCGACAGCGCGCCGCTCTCGACCTGGTCGCCGGCGTACTGAAAGGTCTGCTTGAGCTTGAGTGCATCGCCCGCCGCGCCACCCACCACCGGGATCGCGCGCGGCAACGACTCGGCGAGTGCGGCGAGCATGAGTGAGCAATCGCCACTCAGGCCATCGGGGAACACGAGCAGGGCGAGTGCGTCGTCGTGCGGCTGCTCGCTTACCCACGCGCCGAGCGCACGGCCCGCGCCGGCAGGATCACTGCCGTATCGAGGCACGAGCGTGGCGCTGAACCGGAACGTGTCCGAGCACAGTGCCAACACGCCCACCGAGCGCTCGCGTTCATCGGATACGGGCCCCGCGATCACGCCCTCGCCCGAGCAACCGGCGAGCACGCCCGCCGGGATCACACTTCGCACCCCGGCCAGCAGTTCGTGCTGATCGTGCCCGCACGTGCCGAACACCAGGCATGCGTCGGGCGCGCGGCCCGACAGCGCACCCAGCGCCTCGGTCGCGGCTTCTGCCCCGGCGCGGCGCGCCACGGGGTCTGGACTACGTCCCACTCCAGCGATCGTGCTCACGGCGACTCGCTCCCCGGTCCGGAACAAGGTCGCGTCAGCGCAGGCGCGTCGTGGCGAGCGGGGGCTGGCCGTGCCGCGCGAGCGGATGGCGCTCGCATCTCCCCGCGAGCCTAGCACAGCACGGCCGGCCCCTACCCTCTCCAATAGGACCGTTCGGCCACTGGGACGACAGCGAATGACTCTGTTATGTTCGGCGGGAGTCCCGACGGCCACCCATGGAGCAGGGTCCTGCCATGAAGATCTCTGATTCTCAATACTTCGCGCTCAAGCGCCTGCACTCACTCACCGGCGTCGTGCCCATCGGGCTCTTCTTGCTCGAGCACCTTTATACGAACGCCCGCGCCCTCCAGGGTGCCGCCGCGTTCGACAAGGCCGCGGCTGAACTCGCGGGACTGCCCTTCGTCGTGGTCATCGAGGCGCTCGGCATCTGGATGCCGATCGCGTTCCACATGGTGCTCGGCGTGCTCATCGCCACCACGTCGCAGGCCAACGTGGGCAAGCACGGCTACGCGCGCAACTGGCAGTACACGCTGCAGCGCGTCTCGGGCATCGTGCTGGTGTTCTACATCATCTATCACATGTGGGCGTTACGCTTCGCACCCGAGTACCTGGTCTCGACGAGCGCCTACGAGTACGTGAACCGCCACCTCGCGCAGCCGGCGGTGTTCGCGTTCTACGTCGTCGGCATCCTGTCGGCCTGCTACCACTTCGGCAACGGGTTGTTCGGCTTCGCGATCCACTGGGGCATCGTCACGAGCCGCTCCGCTCAGAAGATGGCCGGACGCCTGAGCTTCGCCGTCTTCCTGGCGCTCTCGGTGCTTGGCATCGCGTCACTGTTCGGCTTCCTGGGCCTGCGCGCGGACTTCCTGCAAAAGCCGCACGCCGCCGAGACGCATGGCTCTGTCGTCATGGAAGGAGGGTCGCGCTGATGGCCGCCCCCCGCGTTGCAGTGATCGGCGGTGGTCTCACCGGCCTCATGACCACGATCAAGCTCGCCGAAGCCGGCGTGCCCGTGGACCTGTTCTCGATCGTGCCGGTCAAGCGCTCGCACTCGGTGTGCGCGCAGGGCGGCATCAATGGCGCCGTGAACGTGAAGGGCGAGGATGACTCGCCGCAGATCCACTTCACCGACACCTGCCGCGGTGGCGACTTCCTGGCCCACCAGCCGCCGGTGAAGGGCATGTGCTACGCCGCGCCGGGCATCATCTATCTGTTCGACCGCATGGGCGTGACGTTCAACCGCACGCCCGAGGGTCTGCTCGACTTCCGCCGGTTCGGCGGCACGCTGCACCACCGCACGGCGTTCGCCGGTGCCACCACGGGCCAGCAGCTGCTTTACGCGCTCGATGAGCAGGTGCGCCGCCACGAGGCCGCGGGCCTGGTCACGAAGTACGAGGGCTGGGAGTTCGTGGGCCTGGTGCGCGACAGCAGTGGCCGCGCGGTGGGTCACACGTCGCTCGACCTGAAGAGCATGAAGCCCAAGTCGTTCCCCGCCGCGGCCGTGGTGCTGGCCACGGGCGGCCCGGGCCTCATGTTCGGACGTTCCACCAACTCGGTCATCAACTCGGGTTCTGCCGCCGCGGCCGCCTACATGGATGGCGCGGACTATGGCAACGGCGAGTTCATCCAGATCCACCCCACCGCGATCCCCGGCATGGACAAGCTGCGGCTCATGAGCGAGTCGGCGCGTGGCGAGGGTGGCCGCGTGTGGGTGCCCAAGAAGAAGGGCGACAACCGCGTGGCGAGCAGCATCCCCGAGGACGAGCGCTGGTACTTCCTCGAGGAGCGCTACCCCAAGTACAAGAACCTCGTGCCGCGTGACGTGGCGAGCCGCGAGATCCACAACGTGTGCGTGGACTTGGGGCTGGGCATCGACGGCGGCATGGCCGTGTACCTGGACCTCACGCACATCCCGCGCGA
Source organism: Candidatus Eiseniibacteriota bacterium (assembly GCA_021414165.1). GTDB lineage: Bacteria > Eisenbacteria > RBG-16-71-46 > RBG-16-71-46 > RBG-16-71-46 > JAIOPA01. The sequence goes on along the minus strand of JAIOPA010000376.1, from coordinate 748 downwards.
GATGCTCAAGAAGAAGCTCGAGGGCATCCTGGAGATCTACGAGAAGTTCACGGGCGACGATCCGTGCAGCGTGCCCATGAAGATCTACCCGGCCGTGCACTACTCCATGGGCGGCCTGTGGGTCGACTACGAGCGCACGTCGGAAGGCTTCCTGAACCTGTCGAGCCCCAAGAACCAGGCCACGAGCGTGCCGGGTTGCTACGCCGTCGGCGAGTGCGACTACCAGTACCACGGTGCGAACCGTCTGGGTGCCAACTCGCTGCTGTCGTGCGTGTACGCCGGTCAGGTGGCCGGGCCCGCGGTCATCGCCTATCTCGCCGGGCTCAAGAACGCCGCCGAGACGCCCGCTTCTGTTTACGCGACGGCCGAGCAGCACTGGACGAACCGGTTCACGGATCTCTCCAAGCGAGAGGGTCCCGAGAACCCGTATCAGCTGGGCGAAGAGCTGGGTAAGTGGATGCTCGAGAACGTCACGATCGTGCGCCACAACGACAAGCTCAAGGCCACCGATGCCAAGCTGCAGGAACTGCAGGAGCGCTGGCACAAGGCGAGCGTGCTGGATCACGGCACGTGGGCCAACGCCCCGCTCTCGTATCTCAATCAGCTATGGAACATGTTGCACCTGGCGCGCGTGGTCACGCTGGGCGCTCTGGCCCGCGACGAGAGCCGCGGTGCGCACTTCAAGCCCGACTTCCCCAAGCGCGACGACACGAACTGGTTGAAGAGCACCATCGCCACGTTCACGCCC
>JAIOPA010000375.1 GCA_021414165.1 Candidatus Eiseniibacteriota bacterium | reverse complement strand
AGATGAAGCCATAGGCACCCGCGCCCACAGCCGCCGCCGAGCCCAACGTCCAGAAGAGCTCCATGGCTAGACCCGCCCCTCGAGGAGCGGCGCGGCCAACTGCGCGAGCGCCAACACGCCCGCGAGCGCGAGCAACGGCCCCGCGACCACGAGCGCGATGTGCCAACGCGGCGCGGCGAGCTGGGCTGCCGTGGGCGCGGCGCTGGCGATCTCCAGGCGCTCGAGCGGCTCGCCGGACTCGATCCACACACTGGGCTCGGTGTTCGCGGTCACGGACTGCTCCGACACGTCGGCCCAACCGCCGCCATCGGTGCCGGTCGCGGCCAACTGAACGGTATGCACGGACGCCACGCTGGCGAACGCCGCACCGGCCGCGAACGCAGGCCGCGCCATGCCGGTGACCACGACCTCGGCGCCCACCTCGAGCGCACGCTCCACCAATCGCAACGGCACGCGGCGATCGAGCAGCCAACGCACCTCGGGCGAACGGCCGAGCAACTCGGCCAGCCGCTGCGGCAACGCTTCACCGGCGGCCAGCAGCTTCTCGGCGGTCACGGCCGTGCCGAGCCGCGCATGCTCGGCCACCACTCGGGCGCTGGCGGTCTCGCCCAGCAGCCGGAACGGCCGCAGTTCGTGCAGCACCGCACCCACGCGCATACGATCGCCGGCCACCTCGAGCGAGAACCCGGCGCACGGCCGGCCCGAGAGCGGCGCGAACATGGGCCCCTCGAGCGCCACACGTCCCCGCACAGCCACGAGCCCGGTGCTCTCGGGGCCAAGGGCGACCTCACGCAGCGAGGCCAGCGCGTGGCGCAGGCGGAGCGCACGGCGGCCGGTGGCGAACAGCGGCGCACCGGCGACCACGCTGCCGGCGGCAAGCGCGAACGTCACGAACGTGGGGGGCAATGGCGGGAGCAGGTCCATGGTCCGGCTGTTATCGGCACCCGGGCCACGCAGGTTGGGGGGAGATTCGCCCCCCGGACCACTTAGCCGCTAAGTCGTTGCTACACCAGTGACTTAGCGCGCACTCGCCAGGGCCCGGCCGCCATCGATGGGCAGGCAGGCGCCGGTCACCCAGCCGGCATCGTCCGAGAGCAGGTACAGGATGGCCTGTGCCACCTCTTCGGCGTTGCCCACGCGACCGATGGGGTGCGTGGTCTTGCCGCGCTCCAGGAACGCGGCGTAGTCGGCCACGGCGTTCGTCACGGTGTGCAGTTCGGTCACCACCACGCCCGGGTTCACCGCGTTCACGCGCACGCCGTGCGGTGCAAAGTCGAGTGCCGCGCAGCGCGTGATCATGTCGACCGCGGCCTTGCTCACGCAGTAAGCCGCGAGTCCGCCGTAGGGGCGCGTGGCCGCCACCGACGACAGGTTCACCACGCTGCCCTTCTTCTTCTTGAGCGCCTCGCCCGCAGCGGCGGTCATGAGATAGAGCGAGCGCACGTTGCTGTCCATGACGCGATCCCATTCAGCACTCGGCGTGGCATCGATGGCGCCATTGCCGATCACGCCGGCCGCGTTCACGAGGCCATCGAGCCCGCCAAGAGCGGCATCGCATTCACCCGCCCAGCGCTTCGTGGTGGCCTCATCGCGCACGTCGCCCACCAGCACCAGTGCGCGGCCGCCCTTCGCGGTGACCTCGGCGGCCACCTCGTCGAGCCGCTCGCGGCGCCGGCCGGCCAGCGCCACATGGGCACCCTCGGCGGCGAGCGCACGTGCGGTGGCGCGGCCGATGCCGCTCGAGGCACCGGTCACGAGGATCGACTTCCCTGCGAATCGAGCATTGCGGTCCATGTTCAGGACTCCTCTATAGCGGGATCGGGGCTAGCAGCGGATCGTGCCCAAGACGCTACCCGAAGTGGGCCCGGGATGCGCGCCCGGCTCGCCTTTGGGCGCATCCGCACATGAAACCTTGTCGCCTCCTGCGCATGGCCGTATAACTCGGCCCACACGCCTCCGCGCGCCATTCGCGCGGTGTCCTCCAGTCGACTCGGACCACGGAAGGTTCATGCCCCTCGCCGGCCTCGACGGTACGTTGCTCGCCGTGGCGATCGCGGCGCTGGCGGCGGCCGCTCTACTGCCGCTCGCCGCCGCGCTCGCGGGCTCGCGCGCACCGGCCGTGCTGCGCTTCGCCGTGCCGCGCGCGCTGGCGTTCGCGGGCTCGCTGGCGATCGCGGCGTTGGGCGCGCTGGCGCTGGCCGATGGGCCGCGCACCGTGCTCGAGTGGTGGCCGGGGTTCCCCGCGCAACCGTTCACGTTGATGGCCGATCTGTTGTCGGCACCGTTCCTGCTGCTGCTCGGGTTGGTGTCGGCGTGCGCGGTCGCCAGCCTGCACGACACCGGTACCGCGGGCGCGCGCGCGCGGTTGGCGCTGCAGGCCGGCTTCACGCTGGCCATCCTGGCCGCACTCACGTCGCGGCACGCGTTGCTGTTCCTGCTCGCCTG
>JAIOPA010000374.1 GCA_021414165.1 Candidatus Eiseniibacteriota bacterium | reverse complement strand
GAGCGGCGCGGGATCGGTGGGCGTATTGGACCGCCCCGCCTTGCCGAACACGCGCTCGACCTCGGGGAAGCGGCGGATCAACTGGTCCTGCACCTGCAGGCTGCGCTTGGCCTCTTCAATGGACAGGTTCGGGAACGTGGTCGGCATGTACAGGAGGTCGCCCTCCTGCAGTGCTGGCATGAACTCGTTGCCGAGCCGTGCCGCCATGGGCACCGCCGACAACACCGCTGCCAAGCCAATGGCCACCGTGGTGCGCGGGTTCTTGAGCGCGACCCACGCGAACGGCCGATAGAGCGCGATCAAGGCGCGCGAGACCGGATGCTCGCTCTCGTGCCGGACCTTGCCGCGCACGAACAGTGTCATGAGCGCAGGCGCCAACGTGACCGACACGAGCGCCGCGAACGCCATGGCGAACGTCTTCGTGAACGCGAGGGGCTTGAACAAGCGGCCGGCCTGGCCGTTGAGCCCGAAGATCGGCAGGAACGCCACCGTGATGATGAGCAGCGAGAAGAAGATGGGCGGGCCGACTTCTTTCGCCGCGTCGATCACGATGCGGGTTCGATCCGCCCCCGGTGGCGCGTTCTCGAGATGCTTGTGCGCGTTCTCCACCAACACGATGGCCGCATCGACCATGGCGCCGATGGCGATGGCGATGCCGCCCAGGCTCATGATGTTGGAGCTGATCCCGAGGAAGTGCATGGGCACGAACGCCAGCGCCACCGCCAACGGCAGCGTGAGCACCGGCACCAGCGTGCTGCGCAGGTGCAGCAGGAAGATGAAGATGATCAGGCTCACCACGATCGCCTCTTCGACGAGCGTGTGTTTGAGCGTCTCGATAGCGCGCGTGATGAGCGCCGAGCGGTCGTAGACCACCTTGATCTGCATGCCCGGCGGGAACGACGGCTTCAGCTCGTCCAGCTTCTTCTGCACGCGGGCAATGACCGTTTGAGCATTCTCGCCGTAGCGCATGACGATGGTGCCGCCCACGGCCTCGCCGATGCCATCGAGTTCGGCGACACCGCGGCGGATGTCGGGGCCAAACGCCACGCGGCCCACGTCGGCCACGCGGATCGGCGTGCCCGAGCGGCGGTCCACGCCCACGGCCACGCTGCGCAGGTCATCGAGCGATCGGATATAACCGCGGCCGCGCACGAAGTACTCGCGGCCCGACATCTCGATCACGCGACCGCCCACTTCTCGGTTGCTGCGGCGAATGGCGCTCGTCACA
>JAIOPA010000414.1 GCA_021414165.1 Candidatus Eiseniibacteriota bacterium | reverse complement strand
GTGGTACTCAACCTGGCGGGCTCGCAGCAGTTGGCTTCGCAACTCGCGATGGGTGCCGAGGCCGATGTGTTCGCGTCGGCCGATGAGCGCTGGATGGACGTCGTGCAGGGCAAAGGGCTGCTGGCGGGCGAGCCGGCCGTGTTCGCGCACAACACGGTCGTGCTGATCGTGCCGCGCACGAACCCGGCGCGCATCACGAAGCTGCAGGATCTGGCCAAGCGCGGCGTGAAGCTGGCGCTGGCATTGGAGAGCGTGCCCGTGGGCCGCTACAGCCGCGAGTCGCTGGCATTGCTCGCCAAGCTGCCTGGCTACACGCCGGACTTCGCCGCACGCGTGCTCGCGAATGGCGTCACCGAGGAAGAGAACGTGAAGGCCGTGGCCACCAAGGTGCAGTTGGCCGAGGTGGACGCCGGATTCGTGTATGCGTCCGACGTGACCGGCTCGCTCGCGCGCTATGTGCGCGTGCTCGAGTTGCCACAGGCCGCGCGCGTACCGGCCACCTACCCGATCGCGATCACCAAGGCCTCGCGCAACGCTGCGCTGGCGCAGGCTTTCGTCGATCTGGTGCGCTCGGCCGAGGGCCAGCGCGTGCTCACTTCGCACGGACTGCTGCCCGCCGAGACGGCAACACCCGCCGCACGCTGATCCTGCATCGCCCGCCCGGCACTCGCATCCACTAGACTGCGCAGTTCATCGACGCAGTCACGAGTGACACGACAACGGGAGGCAGTGCATGGGCATCGGAACCGGCAAGGTCGCATTGGTCACGGGTGGTAACCGCGGCATCGGTCGTGGCATCGCAGACGCGCTCGCGCTCGAGGGCTACACGGTCGCGATCACTGCGCGCGACGCGGGCGTGGCGCTCGAGGCGGCCAAGGCGATCGGCCATGGCGCGCGTGGCTTTGCCTGCGATGTGCGCAAGCCCGAGCAGGTGGCCGCGGTGTTCGCGGCGGTCGAGGCCGAGTTGGGCGGGCTCGATGTGCTCGTGAACAACGCGGGCGTCGGCCTGTTCTCGCCCATCGCCACCATGAGCATCGAGGACTGGCACACGGTGATCGACACCAATGTGAACGGCTTGTTCTATTGCACGCGCGAGGCCATTCCGCGCATGCAGAAGCGCGGCGGCGGTTACATCTTCAATGTGTCGTCGCTCGCGGGTAAGAACGCGTTCCCGTCGGCCGGCGCGTACTGCGCCAGCAAGCACGCGGTGAACGGACTGTCGGAGGTGCTGTTCCAGGAGGTGCGCGATCTGGGCATCCGCGTTACGTACCTCATGCCGGGCAGCGTGGCCACCGACTTCGGCCGCGGCACGGCCGCCAAGCAGGACTGGGCGCTGCAGGCCGAGGACGTGGGCGAGATGGTCGTGGACCTGTTGAAGACGAACCCGCGCGCCATGCACAGCCGGGTCGAGATGCGCCCGGCGCGCCCCCAGAAAGGCTGATCAGCAAGGGCTGATGAGCAAGGGCAAGAACCCGCACGGATGCCGGGGCGCGCGCACCCCGCCCCGCATCCGTCGCCGCCCCCACCGCGCCCGGGACGGGTGGCCTCTGGGCGCATTGTCGCCAGCCCGCGCGCCCGCTAGCCTGAGCCGGTTCGCACCCCTTCACAGGACTCCCGTCCGGGCCACGGCCCGGCTCGTCGCACCCCCCATGATCCGGAGGATCACGATGCACTTCCGCCTGCCCTCGCTGGGCCGCCTGGCCGTCACGGCCGGGTTGCTCGTCGCGCTGGCCGCACCGGCGTTCGCCAAGGACTCCGCGCCGGCCAAGGCCGCCAGCGCCAAGTCGTCCGCTGGCAAGGCCGCCGCGAGCAAGATGAACAGCGACAACACGCCGTTCTGGACCGGCAACCCCAACGCGCAGACGTTCAAGGCGCGCATCGAGCACCGGCTCACCATGGCCAAGGCCTCGCTCGACCGCATGCTGGCGGTGAAGGGCACGCGCACCATTGCCAACACGCTCGCACCGTTCGACGAGGTGTCGCGCCAGCTCGACATGGCCGCCTCACAGAGCGGGCTCATGGAAGAAGTGAGCCCCGACTCGGCCACGCGCGCCACGGCCGAGGAGTTGTCGCAGAAGATCTCGGCATTCGTCACCGAGATGTCGCTGAACCGCAAGCTGTACGACGCCATCTCGGCCATGAACCTCACGGGCGCCGACGACGAGACCAAGTACTACGTCGAGAAGACGCTGCGCGACTTCCGCCTGTCGGGCGTCGACAAGGACGAGGCGACGCGCAACAAGATCAAGAAGCTGCAGGAGGAGCTGGTGTTGGTGAGCCAGGAGTTCGGCCGCAACATCCGCGAGGACAAGTCGAGCATCACGTGCACGGTGGCCGAGCTGGACGGACTGCCGCAGGACTTCATCGACCGGCACAAGCCGGGCACCGATGGCAAGATCACGCTCACGATGGAGTACCCGGACTACGTGCCGGTGAACACCTACGCCAAGAGCGAGGACCTGCGCCGCCGGGCTTACATGGCGTACCAGAACCGCGCGTTCCCGAAGAACATGGAAGTGCTGGACCGCATGCGCCAGAAGCGCCATGAGTTGGCGCTGCTGCAGGGCTTCACGAACTACGCCGACTACGTGATGGCCGACAAGATGGCCGGCAACGCGGCCACCGCGCGCGCGTTCATCGACCGCATCGTGGCGGCTTCGGACGAGCGCCAGAAGCGCGAGTACGACCAGTTGCTGGCACGCAAGAAGAAGGACACGCCCAACGCGACGGCCGTGAACTTCTGGGAGACCACGTACTACTCGGAGCAGGTCCGCAAGTCCGAGTACTCGTTCGACTCGCAGGAAGTGCGCAAGTACCTGCCGTACGACCAGGTCAAGCAGGGCGTGCTGGATCTGTCGGCCAAGCTGTTCAACGTCGAGTTCAAGCGTGTGCCGAACGCACCGGTGTGGCACCCGTCGGTGGAGTGCTACGAGCTGTGGGACCACGGCAAGCTCACGGGCCGGTTCTACCTGGACATGCACCCGCGCGACAACAAGTACAACCACGCCGCGCAGTTCGACATCCGCACCGGCATCGAGGGCCGTCAGATCCCCGAGGCCGCGCTGGTGTGCAACCTGCCGGGTGGCGAGCCGGGTGACGCGGGCCTGTGCGAGTACAACGACGTGAACACGTTCTTCCACGAGTTCGGCCACCTGCTGCACAACATGTTCGCCGGCCACCGCAAGTGGGTGGGCACGAGCGGCATCCGCACCGAGCATGACTTCGTGGAAGCGCCGTCGCAGTTGCTCGAGGAGTGGATGAAGAGCCCCGAGGTGCTGGCCACGTTCGCCAAGGATCCCAAGACGGGCAAGGCGATCCCCGCCGACATGGTGCGCCGCATGAACAAGGCGAACGGCTTCGGCAAGGGCCTGCTGGTGCGCCGCCAGATGGTGTACGCGGGCATGTCGCTGGGCTGCTACGACAAGGATCCGGCGGGCGTGCAGACCGACGCGCTGTTCACGGACCTCGTGAAGAAGTACCAGCCGTTCCCGTTCGTCGAGGGCACGCACTTCCAGTGCGCGTTCGGCCATCTCGATGGCTACTCGGCCGTGTACTACACGTACATGTGGTCGCTGGTGATCGCGAAGGACCTGTACTCCAAGTTCGACGCCAAGAACATGCTGGCGCCGGGTGCCGCTGCCGAGTACCGCGCCAAGGTGCTCGCCGCGGGCGGCTCCAAGCCGGCCGCC
>JAIOPA010000413.1 GCA_021414165.1 Candidatus Eiseniibacteriota bacterium | reverse complement strand
CACTTCAAGATCCACAAGCGCGACCACGCGTCGCGCCGCGGTCTGCTCCGCATGGTCGGACAGCGCCGCCGGCTTCTCGACTACCTCAAGGCCACCAAGGTCGAGCGGTATCGAAAGGTCGTCAAGGACCTGGGACTTCGCCGCTAGGGGATTCCTGGTGGCACGAGACGCGGCCCCGCAAGGGCCGCGTTCTCTTAGGACGGGGAGGGCCCCCGTCCGACCTGCCGTGCGCCGCACGCACGATCGGGTGGACAGCGGCCGGGAAGGTCCCGAGCTGCATGCGAGAACACAGGAAGTTTGAATGGCAGAGCACAAGGTAACGGTGGATCTCGGCGGTAAGAACCTCACGATCAGCACGGGCAAGTGGGCCAAGCTGGCGGGCGGTTCGGTGGTCGTCGAGCTCGGTGGCACGGTCGTGCTGGTGGCGTCGTCCGCCGCCAAGTCGGCGAAGCCCGGTCTGGACTTCGTCCCCCTCACGTGCGATTACCGCGAGCGCACGTACGCCGCGGGTAAGATCCCGGGTGGTTTCTTCAAGCGCGAAGGCCGTCCGACCGAGAAGGAGACGCTCTCCTCCCGTCAGATGGATCGCCCGATCCGTCCGCTCATGCACAAGAATTGGACGTTCGAGACCCAGATCATGGCGACCGTCGTGTCGTCCGATCAGGAGCATGACGCGGATGTGCTCGCACTCATCGGCGCCTCGGCGTCGATCGTGCTGAGCGACATCCCGTTCCCCGAGCCGGTCGCCGGTGTGCGCATCGGCCGCGTGGACGGCCAGTTCGTCTGCATGCCGACGTTCGCCCAGCTCGATGAGTCCGACATGGACGTCGTCGTGGCCGGTACCGCAAACGACATCATCATGGTCGAGGGTGGCTCGCGTGAGCTTCCCGAGGCCGACATGATCGCGGCGCTCGAGTTCGCCATGGCGCAGATCAAGCGCATCGTGGCGGTGCAGAACGAGCTCCAGAAGCTCCACGGCAAGCCCAAGCGCTCGCCGAACGAGAAGCTCGACGTGAGCGATCTCGAGAAGGAGCTGCGCGCGGGTTACACGAACCGCTTGAAGGAAGCCATCCGGATCCCCGGCAAGGAGTCGCGCCAGGAGGAGCTGGATATCATCACGAAGGACGCCGTCGCCTCGCTCGCCGAGAAGTTCGCCGACAAGGCCGCGTTCATCGGCAAGATCCTGCACGACATCGAGCGCGACGAACTGCGCGAGATGGTGCTGCGTGACGGTGTGCGCGCCGACGGCCGCAAGCCCGACCAGATCCGTCCGATCACGATCGAGGTTGGCGTCCTGCCGCGTACGCACGGCTCGTGCCTCTTCACCCGCGGCGAGACGCAGGCGCTCGTGGTCACGACGCTCGGCACCAAGTCCGACGAGCAGCGCGTCGAGGAGCTCGAGGGCCAGTCGTGGAAGTCGTACATGCTGCACTACAACTTCCCGCCGTTCTCGGTCGGTGAGACGCGCCCGATCCGTGGGCCGGGCCGCCGCGAGATCGGTCACGGTGCACTCGCTGAGCGTGCCGTTGAGCCGGTGATCCCGGCCGACACGAGCTTCCCGTACACGATCCGTATCGTGTCGGACATCCTCGAGTCGAACGGTTCGTCGTCCATGGCCTCGGTCTGTGGCGCCTCCATGGCGCTCATGGACGCGGGTGTCCCGGTCAAGGCGCCGGTCGCCGGCGTCGCGATGGGTCTCATCAAGGAAGGCGACCGCGTCGCCGTCCTCACCGACATCCTGGGCGTCGAGGATCACCTCGGCGACATGGACTTCAAGGTGACGGGCACCGTGGAAGGCATCACGGCGTTCCAGATGGACACCAAGATCGGTGGCATCTCGTTCGAGATCATGAAGAACGCCCTTGAGCAGGCGCGCGTGGGCCGTCTCTACATCCTCGACAAGATGAAGAGCTGCCTCGAGACGCCGCGCACGGAGATGTAGCCGTTCGCGCCGCGCATCACGATCCTGCACATCAACCCGGACAAGATCCGCGAGGTGATTGGACCGGGCGGCAAGGTCATCAAGAAGATCACGGAAGAGACCGGTTGCCAGATCGATATCGAGGACACTGGCGAGATCCGGATCGCGGCCGTGAACATGGAAGGCAGCAAGCGCGCCGAGGAGATCATCCGCAACATCACGGAGGATCCCGAGATCGGCCGTACGTATCAGGGCAAGGTGCGTAGCGTCGTCAACTTCGGTGCGTTCGTCGAGATCGTGCCGGGTCGCGATGGTCTGCTGCATGTGTCCGAGATCGACTGGGGCCGCACCGAGAAGGTCGAGGACGTGCTGAACGTCGGCGATCTGGTCATGGTGAAGGTCGTGGACGTCGATCGTGACGGCAAGATCCGTCTGTCGCGTCGTGCCCTGCTGCCGCAGCCGGAAGGCTACGTGGCGTCGGGTGCGGGTGGCGGCGGTGGCGACCGTGAGCGTCGTGGCGGTAGCGGTGGTGGTGGCCGCGACCGTGATCGCGGGCCGCGTCGTCGTTAATCCGTAGTCCGTAGTTCCGCGACGGCGGGCGGCCCCCACGGGCCGCCCGCCGTTCGCACTTCCGGTGTACCCTGTCTTGCCCTCGATCCACCTCGCCTCCGTCGTAAGGGATCCAGATGAGCGCTGCTGTCGACAAGACCGTCCTTCCCAACGGCATCACCGTGCTGTCGCAGACCCTGCGTGACCGCCGCACGCTGTCACTGGGGGCCTGGCTGCGCACGGGCTCGCGCGATGAACCGCTCGAGCGTCTGGGGATCACGCACTTCATCGAGCACATGATGTTCAAGGGCACGCAGTCGCGCGACGCGCGCGCCATCGCCGCCTCGCTCGAATCCCTGGGCGGCGCGCTCGATGCGTTCACCACGCGAGAGCAGGTCTGCTACACCGCGCGCGTGCTGTCGGAGCACCTGCCCAACGCGGTCGACGTGATCTCCGATCTGGTGTGCCGCTCACGCTTCGACGACGCCGAGATCGAGCGCGAGAAGAACGTGGTGCGCGAGGAGATCCTGTCGTACGAGGACAACCCCGAGGCCATGGTGGCCGACCAGTTGAGCGAGCAGCTCTGGGGCGCCGACCATGCGCTCGGCCGGCCCATCCTGGGCACGCTCGAGACCGTGCAGGCCTACACGCGCGACGCCATCGTGGCCGAGTTCACGCGCCGCTTCCGCGGTAGCGAGATCGTGGTCGTGGCCGCCGGCGGGCTCGAGCATGCGGCCTTGGTCGATCAGGTCGCGCGCGGATTCAATCTGCCGACGGGTGATGCGCCCGCGCGTGACGCCGTGCCCGGTGTGCACCGGCCGAGCGTGCGGCATGAGGAGCACGACCTGCAGCAGGTGTACTTGTCGCTCGGGGCCCGCGGTGTAGCCTCCGGCGATGCCGTGCGTTACGCGCTCCGCGTGGCCGAGACGCTGCTCGGCGGCGGTATGAGCTCGCGGCTGTTCCAGCGCATCCGCGAGGACGCCGGGCTCGCGTACTTCGTCTCGACCACGCTCGACTTCCTGCGCGATGGCGGGGCGATCGGCATCGACCTGGGCGTGTCGCCCGACAAGACGCGGCAGGCGCTGGGGTTGCTACGCGAGGAACTCGTCACGCTGCTACGCGACGGTCCCGGAGCCGACGAGGTTGAGGCCGCCAAGATGCAACTCAAGGGCAGCGTGGTCATGGGGCAGGAGAGCGTGTCGAGCCGCATGTACCACATTGCTCGCCAGGAGCTGCAGCTGGGGCACAACTCACCGGTCGAACGTCAGCTCGATAAGATCATGGCCGTGACGCACGAGCAGGTGGTCGAGGTGCTGCGCTCTCACCTCGCGCCGGAGCGCTTCTCGCTCGCGGTGCGTGGGCCGTTCGAGGGCGGGGCCGTGAGCGAGTCCGACTGGCCGGTGGC
>JAIOPA010000412.1 GCA_021414165.1 Candidatus Eiseniibacteriota bacterium | reverse complement strand
TGCGCATCGTGGGCTGGGTCATCCCCGGCGATGACGCCGTGTCGGCTGTGTTCGAGAACGCGCTCGAGCCGCGCTGGAAGTGGTGGATCGACGTGGCGCTCGCCGGCGTGCTCGGCTACGGCGCGTACTTCTGGTTCTCGGGCCGCGTGTGGTGCCGGTTCCTGTGCCCGCTCGCCGCGCTCATGCATGTGTACGCGCGCTTCTCACGGTTCGCGATCGTGCCCGAGAAGAGCAAGTGCATCTCGTGCAACCAGTGCACGACGGTGTGTCACATGGGCATCGACGTCATGGCCGTGGCCCAGCGCGGCCTGCCCATGCAGGACCCCGAGTGCGTGCGCTGCTCGGCGTGCGTGCACGAGTGCCCCACCGGCGTGCTGCAGTTCGGCGAGATCGGCCGCGACGGGTTCGTGTCGCTCGACTCGCTGGCCGCTTCGCCCGTGCGGATCCGCGAGTCGCGCTAAGGCTCGCGCGGCGCAAAGAAAGAGCCGGCCATCGCTGCCACGATGGCCGGCTCTTTCGATGCTATGAAGATGGGACCGAAGCTCAGCCCTTGCGGACGTTGCTGGCCTGAAGGCCCTTCGGGCCCTTCGTGATCTCGAAGTCGACGCGCTCACCCTCGGCGAGCGTCTTGAAGCCGTCGCCCTGGATGGCCGAGAAATGCACGAACACGTCCTCGCCACCCTCCTGCGAGATGAAGCCGAAACCCTTCGCATCGTTGAACCACTTCACGGTACCAGTCGCCACTGCATGCTCCTTCCGGCCGCGGGGGAAGCACCCCCCGTCAATCTGCGACCCTCGTGTGCTATCACGGATCGCGGGACATGGTCGGGTCCCTTCGTTGGCCCGGCGCTCCTGAGAAGCAAAACAGCCGAGGTCTGTGCTGAGAGACCTGCGGCTGGTGTCGCTACTCGAGAGGCGCGAACCGGACTCCGGGGCTCCGACTGGCGTGGAGAATCGCCGATTCCGGTTTTGCGGGTCAACGGGAAATTCGATCGCCCGGCAGCCTGTCGCCGCGCGACAAACGCGCGGTGCAGAGCCTGCCGAGGTCGGCCGGGAACCCGCCCCTACGCGCCGCCCTTCTCGCGCATCTCGGCGATGCGGGCCAGGAACTGCGTGGCCCAGCGCGCGCGCGTCCCCGCCTGCCACGCGAGCAACTCGGGCGTGTCCTCATCCACGGCGAGTGCCGGCATGAACATGGCGTGCGACAGCCCCGCCGAGGGATGCACGCACCAGCCGCCCAGTGCATCGGCACCGGTCCACTCGCGCGCCTCGGCCTCGTTCAACAGCACCGACGTGGCGGCCGCGCGTTCGGCCACCGGCTCCGCGCTTGGCGGCGGCACCAGCACCACCACGAGCCCGGGCCCGAGCCGCGGGTGCGCCTGTGTGGCACTCATGCGCAACAGGGCCACGCCATCGCCCGGTCCCTTCTGCGTGTGCGCGGGCGTGCACGCGATCTCGGCGTCGAAACCGTGTGCTGCCGAGGTGACGCGCAACCATGGCGCCGGGTTCAACGTGGGCATGGCCGCGATCAGCCCCGCCAACTCGGGTGCCAGTTCGGGCCCCCGCTCGGCGTAGGCCTGCCACGCCTCGACCTGCTCCACGGGCGCCAGGTCAGCCACCGGTGGCGGCGGCGACACGATGCGCGCCTCGGGGAACTCGACCGCGAGCGCATCGACCGCACGCAACGCCTCGCCGGCCTGCAGCAACGCTGCATGCGAGAGACGCCGCGCCGCCATCATGGCGTCGCCACCGCGCGCCATGACCGAAGCGCGAAGCGACAGCTCGCCCGTGGTGGAGTCCCAGCGCAGCGACGACAAGCCGGGATCGCGCGCGTTGCGATGCGCGATGCGGGCGAACTCGGGCCCGCGACCGGCCACACCCTCGAGCAACAACGTCTCGACGGCCACCACGGTGGTGCCATCGGGACGCAGCGGCCGGGCATGGAAGCGCATCGGATGCGCGTGCGGCCACCCGCGGAAGCCGCGTTCCTCGTCGAGCACGCGCGCGGGCTCGAGTTCGAGGATCTCGCGGACCTGCGCGAGTAGCGCCAGACCAGCGTCTTCGTTGGGCGTGGACATCGGGTTCCCTCCCGGTAAGACCAACGGCGCGGCGTCTTGCGAACGCCGCGCCGTCAGAAGGACGTCACACCAGCACGATCACTTGACGTCGAGCAGCTCGACGTCGAACACGAGCGTGGCGTTCGGCGGGATCACACCGCCCGTGCCGTTCGCGCCATAGCCCATGTCCGGCGGAATGGTGAGCTTGCGCTTGCCACCGATGCGCATGCCCTTCACGCCCTCGTCCCAACCGCGGATGACCTGCCCCGCGCCCAACTGGAACTGGAACGGCTGGCCACGGTCGACGCTCGAGTCGAACTTGGTGCCGTCGGTGAGCCAACCCGTGTAGTGCACGGACACGTTCATGCCGGGATCGGCCATCTTGCCGCTGCCGACCACCATGTCCTCATACTGGAGCCCACTCGCGAGCTTGTGCACCTTGCCTCCCGTCGCCGGCGCGGCGGCGTCGCCCGCAGCGGGCGTGGTCGTGGCCTGGGTCGTGGTGGTCGGGGTGGAACCGGACTGCTGCGCGGTCTCGTTGCAGCCGGCCAGGAGCACGGCACACGTGAGCGCGATGATCATGCGGAAGGTCATGGACTCTCTCCTTGAGTCGGGACGAACGAGCCGCCGACGGGCGGCACCACGGCCCAAGTTGGCATAAGACAAGGGGTTTCCGCAACCGATAGTGCGGACTCAAGCTCCCCTGCCCGGCCGCCGAAACCTATTCAGAAGCCCGGGCTCCCCGTGCCCGGCACCCATCCTCGAACCCCACGGGAGTGTGCTGTGGAGATCAAGAACATCGTCGTCGCGCGCTACCTCGACGGCCGCGTGTTGAAGGGCGTGACGCGCGACTTCTCGCCGAACCGTGGCATCTTCCATGTCGATCAGCAGGAAGGTGGCCAGACGGTCGAGGTGCGGTTCAAGCAGTTGAAGGCATTGTTCTTCGTGCGCTCGCTCGACGGCGATCCGGCGCGCCAGGACGTGCGCGGCTTCGTGCTCGGTCCCGCCGAGACGCAGCAGGGCAAGAAGATCGCGGTGCGTTTCCGCGACGGCGAGTTCGTGTGCGGCTACACGCTGTCGTGGTCGCCCGATCGCGAGGGCTTCTTCTTGTTCCCCGCCGATGCCAGCAGCAACAACCAGCGCATCTTCGTGATCACCGCGGGCACGCTCGAGGTGAAGGCCGGTCCGGCTGCCGAGGTGCTCGCGCAGCGCGTGCTCACCGAGGCGCCCACGAGCGGTGACGCGGCCGCTCCGCCCGCGCCCGGTCAGAAGCCGGGTTCGGTCACGCCGCTACCGCCCATGTCCGCCACGCGACCCAGCGCCATCGGCCGCCGGCCGAGCGGCTTCCTGCCGCGTCCGCGCCGCACCGGCCCGCCGAGCGATCGCCGCACCGGCACCGACTAGTCTCTCCCCGGCCGGCGCTCCCCGCCCGGACGGAAACACGACGCCCCGCCGAGTCGATGACTCGGCGGGGCGTTCACGTTGCGGCCGGAGCGGCTTACTTCGCCTTCTTCTTGCCGGCGCGGTTCTTATCGGCCTTCTTGCGCGCGGACTGCTTGGCGCGCTTACGGCGCAGACGGTGCTTGTACGCGGTCATGGGACTCCCGAAAGAGGTACGGGCGCGTCACCGTGACGCGCGACCCCAAGACAGTAGGTGTTCGCTCCCCCGAAGGCAAGTCTCTAGAAAGACGTGACTTCGGCCGAGTCCGGCCGTGCCGCGGGGCTGCGCAACCACTGCACGTAGGCCCAGAGTGCCGCCGCATCGCCCTCGGCCAGATGGCGCTTGTACGCAGGCATGTGCAGCGCGGCGCGGTCCAGGAACCAGCGCGCGGCGGGATTCGCGGCGAACCTCGCCGAGATGCCGTCATTCACCCACTCGTGGAACTCACGCTCGCTCGTGACGAGTTCGGCGAAGTCGGCGCCATCCCACGACGGCACGTAACCCTTGAGCGATCCCGGGTTCGGCGGTGCCAATCGTCCGCCCATGCCATGGCAGGCATTGCACCCGAGCGCCTGCATGCGTTCGAGCCCCGCCAGGGCGAGCGAGTCCTCGGGCTCCGGGCTGCTGCTCGCGGCCATCACGTACGCCACGAGATCGCGCACCTCGCGCTCGAGCAGGCGGCCCTGGTACGCCGGCATCTGCAGCGCGCCTGCGTCGCGCTCGGCACGCCACGTCGCGCTCTCGCGTTTGCTGGCGGTGGAGCCCTCGAGGATCCACTCGCGCACCTCGGCGGCGTCACTCGCGTACATCATGAGGTCGCCGCCATAGGTCGGGACCGTACGGTCCTTGCGTCCAGGATTCGCAGCGCCCTTCAAGCCGGCGGCGCCATGGCAGGTGAAGCAGCCCTGCGACTCGGCCAGACGCCGGCCACGCTCAGCCGGCGGCAACTGCGGCCGCGCGATGAACAGGTAGGCCGCGGTGCCGAGCGCGAACGCGAGCAGTGCGACGCGGAGCAGACGCATGCGGGTGAGCCTCCAAAAGCGAACGCGCGGGAGCCCGAAGGTCCCCGCGCGTCCAGACAGCGCTTACTTCGCGGCCGCGACGCCCGTGACCGTGATGCCCTTGACGCCACCACGCTCGGC
>JAIOPA010000411.1 GCA_021414165.1 Candidatus Eiseniibacteriota bacterium | reverse complement strand
ACGCGATGCTGTCGGCAAAGCCCTCCTCGGCGAACGAACGCACCACCACGCGCAGCCGGGGCGACGACTCCTCGAAGCGCGCGACCCAGGGCGCCAGCGATGGCGCGGGCACGGTGGACCACACCGATTCGACCTCGCGGCGGTCTTCGCCCTTCTTGGCGCAGGCGCCCAGCAAGAGCGCGAGCACGGTGGCCGTACCGAGTAGCTGGAGCTTGCGAGCGCTCATGTCGTACCCGCCTCTCCCACCGCGCGGCGCACGAAGCCGTCGGCCTCGGCCAGGCGGCGCACGGCTTCGTCGCGCGAGCACGACCGCTTCTGCATGACGATGGCCACCTTGACGCTCTTGCCCGCGGCCTCGATCGCATGCGCGGCCTGCGTGTAGTCGCAGCCCGTGGCGGTCATGACCGTGCGGCGGCCACGCTCGACCAGCTTCTGCGAGTTGGCCATGAGATCGACCATCATGTTCTCGTACGCCTTACCCACGCGCAGGAACGACGCGGTGGTGAGCATGTTGCACACCAGCTTCTGCGCGGTGCCGGCCTTCATGCGCGTGCTGCCCATGAGCACCTCGGGCCCCACCACCGGACAGATCGCCACGTCGACCTCGAACGAGAACTCCTCGCGCGGCGTGCACGTGACATAGATGGTGCGCGCACCCAGCGACTTGGCGCGCGCGACCGCGCTCACCACATAGGGCGTGCGGCGGCTGGCGGCCAGACCACACACGGTGTCCTCGGGGCCGACCTCGAGATCGACCATGGCCTGCGCGCCCTGGTCGGCGCGGTCCTCGGCGCCCTCGACCGCGCGCACCACCGCGGTGTAACCGCCCGCGATCACGCCCACCACCTGATCGGGATCCGAGCCGAACGTGGGCGGACACTCCGACGCATCGAGCACGCCGAGACGGCCGCTCGTACCGGCGCCCACATAGATGAGGCGCCCACCTGCCTTGAACGACGCGACGATGAACCCGACCGCCTGCTCGATCCACGGCAACTCATGCGCGACCGCCTCGGGGACCATGCGGTCCTCCGAGTTGATGCGCGCGAGCAGTTCCGGGATCTCGAGCAGATCGAGATCCATGGTGCGCGGATTGCGCTGCTCGGTGGCGAGCCGCGCGAACTCCTCGAAGCGGGCGCGATCGTCCATGACGCTCCTGCGTGGCGGAATGAGGGTGTCGGTCGCAGCGAGGATGCCAGCCGACCCCTCGAACGGCAAGCACGCAAACCATGCCGGCGTGCGGTTCCGGCGTGCATGGGGACCCGCTCGCGCGTTAGGCTGCGCGGGTCCGCCGCCCATGCTTCTGTTGGAACCCTCTCCTTGCAGCCTTTTCTTGGCAGCCTTTTCTTGGAGCCCCGCATGTCCGCCTCCAGCCTGTCCCCCACGCGCCCCACGCTCGAGAACTTCCGCCTGGCCGCCGGCTTCCACAGTGCCGCCACCGCCTGCGGACTCAAGGTGAGCGGCAACCTCGATCTGGGTCTGGTGTGGAGCGACACGCCCTGCAGCGCGGCGGGCGTGTTCACCACGAACCGCGTGCAGGCCGCCCCCGTGCAGGTCTGCCGCGACACGCTGGGTTCGGCGGCCGCGCGCGTGCGTGGCGTGCTCTACAACTCGGGCTGCGCGAACGCCGTGACCGGCGAGCGCGGCCTGGCCGATGCACGCAGCATGCGCGCGACCGGTGCCAAGGCCATCGGTGCCGCGGACGACGAGATGCTGGTGCTCTCGACCGGCGTGATCGGCCGCTTCCTGGACATGGACAAGATCGCACGCGGCGTGCAGGTGCTCATGAGCGATGCCGCACTGCGCACGAACGGCGATGCCGCGCGCGCGATCATGACCACCGACACCGTGGCCAAGCTCGCCGAGGCCGAGTTGACCGTGGGCGGCCACACTGTGCGCGTGGCCGGCTTCGCCAAGGGCGCCGGCATGATCCACCCCAACATGGCCACCATGTTGAGCGTGGTGACCACCGATGCGCGCGTGGACTCCGTGCGGCTCGACCGCGCACTGCGCGCCGCGGTGGAGCGCAGCTTCAACCGCATCTCGGTCGATGGCGACATGAGCACCAACGACACCGTGCTCGTGCTGGCCTCGGGCGCATCGGGTGCCACGATCGATGACGCGAGCGAGACCGCGTTCGTGGCTGCGCTCACCGAGGTGTGCGGCTCGCTCGCCCGCCAGATCGCGCGCGATGGCGAGGGCGCCACGCGCTTGGTGGAGTTGCGCATCACGGGTGGCGCCAGCGAGAAGCAGTCGCATCGCGTGGGCGATTCCATCGCCTGCTCGCCGCTCGTGAAGACCGCGATCCACGGCAACGACCCCAACTGGGGCCGCATCCTGGCCGCCGCCGGCTACAGCGGCGAACCCATCGAACCCGAGCGCGTGCGCCTCTGGTTCGGCGAGGGCGACGCGATCCAGTTGCTCGACCGCGGCCTACCCGTGCCGTTCGACGAGACGCGCGCGTCGGAACTGCTGCGCCAGGACCCCGCGATCGTGCATCTCGATCTGGGCCTGGGCTCGCACACCGCCGTGGTGTGGACCTGCGACCTGTCCGCCGAGTACGTGCGCGTGAACGCGGACTACACGACGTAGCCCTGCTCGCTCGCGCTGCTGTCACGGCAGTTGAGTTGGCACATTCACTCGCCCCGGGGCGAGTGAACTGGCCACCTGCGTTGGCGCAGCCCCTCGCCTACTTCTTGCCGAGTGCGGCGAACAGCTTCTCGAAGTCGCTCCACTCGTTGTAGACCTGCGCGGCGAGGCGCAACGAGATGCGGCCGCCGATCGTGCCGACCTGCGTCTCGATGCGGTGCTCGAACAGCAACCGGTTCTTGAGCGCCAACGCCGCATCGCCGGTGGTGCCGAATGACTCCGGCAGCAGCACGGTGACCATGCTGCCGTACATCGATTCGGGCGCGGGCACGCTCGTGCCCCACGCCCGCGTGAACTCGGTGGCCGCGCGCCACACCAGTGAATGGTTGTAGGCACGCATCGCATCGAGTCCGAGTTCACGCATGAACGCCAAGCCCTCGGGTGCGGCCAGGTACGGGCCGGGGTCGCGCGTACCCTGCAGATCGAACTCGGCGGCCATGCCCATGGTGTAGCCCCACGAGATCACCGCCGGGTGCAGCGCCTTCTGCCGCTCGGGTGCGGCCCACAGGATCGCGCATGAGCGCGGGCTCATCGCCCACTTGTGCAGATTGCCCACCCAGAAGTCGACGCCAAGCGCCGGCAGATCCAGGTCGATCATGCCCGGCGCGTGCGCGCCATCGACCAGCGTGGCGATGCCACGCGCGCGGCATGCGGCGGCGATCTCGGCCACCGGCAGGATGAGCGCCGAGGGTGCCGTGAGGTGATCGATCACCAGCATGCGCGTCTTGGCCCCGAGCGCGCCGATCACCGCGTCTCGGATGCGCGCCGCATCGGTGTCCGGGTACGGCAGCGCCACCTTGACCACGCGAGCGCCCGTGCGGCTCGCCACGTACTCGGCCGTCATGGTGACCGCACCGTAGCCATGATCGGTCACCAGGATCTCGTCGCCCGGTGCGAAGTCGAACGAGCGCAGCACGGCGTTCACGCCCGTGCTCGCGTTATCCACGAACGCCAGGTCATCGACGCGCGCGCGCACGAACTCGGCGATCGGGGCCAGGGCCGCGCGCATGCGCGACGGACCCTCGAGCACGAACTGCTTCACGTCGGCCAGTTCTCGGATGAGGAAGCGCGCTGGCTCGCGCTCGATCTGCTCGGTGATCGCGCGCTGTGCGTCGAGCACGCGCTTGGGCACCGCGCCCACCGTGCCGTGGTTCAAGTACGTGAGCGCCGGGTCCAGATACCAGTGCGACAGCATGCTGCGGCCGAACGTGTGCGACGGCGTGCTCGTGGTGACGGACACAGGACCTCCTGAGGGGCGTGCGGCAAGGGCTGCGAGTAGCGCAGGCTAACCCAACCCGCACCGCGCCCGCAGCGGGAATCCCCGCGCCGAACAGCCTTCGGCGGCGCGAACGTTTGACGCCGCGCGCAGCGCGCGCGAGCGTGTGCGCATGCCCGAACTCCCCGAGGTCGAGACCGTACGCCGCATGCTGGCGACCGCGATCCCCGGCCAGCGCATCGTGCGCGCCGAGGTGTCGAACAAGCGGCTGCGCACGCAGGCGCTGGGCACGCTGCCCAAGAAGCTCGAACGACGGGTGTTCGCCGAACCCCGGCGCACCGGCAAGTTCCTACTGCTCGACTTCGCCGACGGCGACACGCTGCTCTCGCACCTCGGCATGAGCGGGCGTTGGCTCTGGTATCCCAAGGGCCGCGAACCCGACGAGTCGCTCGTGCACGTGCACCTGAAGCTCGGCTTCGAGCGCGGCGGCACGCTCTGGTACGAGGACGTGCGACGCTTCGGCATGCTGCGTGTGGTCGAGCGCGACCAACTCTCGCGCGATGCATCACTCAAGCTGCTCGGCCCCGATCCGCTCGCCGAGCGCCGCGATGGCGAGGCGCTGCGTGCCGCCGCACACGGTGCGCGCACGAGCATCAAGTCGTGGCTGCTCGATCAGCGCAAGATCGCGGGCGTGGGCAACATCTATGCGAGCGAGGTGCTGTTCAGGACGCGCATCCACCCCGCGCGGCTCGCCGGCCGGCTCACCGCTGACGAATGGGCGCGGCTCGCGATCGAGATCCCGTTGGTGCTCGAGGAGAGCATCGCGCGCATGGGCACCACGTTCTCGACCTACCGCACCATCTGGAACGAGCCCGGGCAGTATGGCGATCAGCTGCTCGTGTACGACCGGAAAGGCGAGCCGTGCCGCGCGTGTGGCACGCCCATCGTGCGCATGGTGCAGACCGGACGCGCCACCTACCTGTGCCCCACCTGCCAGCCCAGGCGCGCCACCACGACTCCGAAGACCGTTCGCCCGAAGGAGAAGCGGTTGGCCCGCTGATCCGCGGGCGGTACCCGCGCTTGTCACAACGCTGACACTGGGATTGCCGGACCCTGTCATCTGACAAAGTGGCTAGATGCATAGTGGGCCATAAGATGAGCACCGTCCTCCAGTCGTCTGTTGGCGCTGAACTTCCGCGCGTCGTAAGTCCGCAACCGGTCAAGGTTTCCGTTGAACCGCCGGTCACTGCGGCCGTATCCTCCATTCTTCCCACCGAACCTATCCGGCCTGCCGCCGGCGCGGATGTCGCGCCCCGGGCCCCCGATGCTACGAAGCCCCCCAGGGAGTCACTCATGATGTTCAGCACGTTGGGCTTGCCCGCGCCGCTCGTTCAGGCGACTCGCGCGGCAGCCTTGAATGAACCCACGCCCATCCAGGCCAAGGCCATCCCGGTCATCCTGCAGGGCAACGACTTGATCGGTAACGCCCCGAGCGGTTCCGGCAAGACCGGCGCGTTCCTGCTGCCGATGTTCGCCCGCTTGCTCGACGGCCCGCAGAAGCTGCGCGCGCTGGTGCTCACGCCCACGCGCGAGCATGCCGCGCAGGTCGAGGCGCACGCCCGTGACTTCGCGCGCTTCACCGAGCTGCGCGTGGGGCTGTCGCACGGTGCCGCCCCCATCGCGGTGCAGGAGCGCGTGCTGCGCGATCCCGGCGTCGATGTGCTCATCGCCACGGTCGATCGCCTGCTCGAGCTGCATGCGCGCAAGGCCATCTCGTTCGAGGACGTCGAGATCCTGGTGCTCGATGAAGCCGATCGCATGGTCGATGTGGGCCAGGCCGGTGACATCCGCAAGTTGCTCAAGCTGCTGCCCGAGACGCGCCAGACGCTGTTGTTCAGCGCCACCATGCCGGCGGAGTTGAACCGCCTCGCCAAGGAAGCGCTGATCGAGCCCGTGCGCGTGGACCTCACGTCGCCGCAGCCGGCGCCCGGCATCACGCACGCCATCTACCCCGTGCCCTCGCACTTGAAGATCGAACTGCTCGACCGCCTGCTGTCGCGTGCGGGCGAAGTGCGCAGCACGATCGTGTTCACGCGTCAGCGCGAAGGCGCCGACCGTCTGGCCCGCCAGCTCGAGCGCCGCGGCTACGCCGTGGCCACGCTGCACGAGCGCAAGAGCCAGATGGAGCGCGAGCGCGCCATGGAAGACCTGAAGCGTGGCCGCCTGCAGATCGTGGTCACCACGGATCAGGCCGCGCGTGGCCTCGAGTTGGCCGGCGTGTCGCACGTGGTCAACTTCGACGTGCCGCCCTCCCCCGAGGATTACGTGCACCGCATCGGCCGTGCGGGCCGTCCCGACGCAACGGGTGACGCATTCACGCTCATGGCCCCAGAGGAGCAGCGCCACCTGGCGGGCATCGAGCGCTTCGTCGGCCGTGCCGTGCCGCGCGTGCTGCTGCCCGACTTCAACTACGGGCTCAAGCCCAACCAGCTCCAGCAGCAGGCGATCTACGACGACGAGCAGGCGCGCGCGCGCCGTGCCGCGATGGCCAAGATGGGCTTCGCGGTC
>JAIOPA010000410.1 GCA_021414165.1 Candidatus Eiseniibacteriota bacterium | reverse complement strand
GGCGCTCGGCGTTGTCGGTCGAGTTGCGCAACACATCGACCAGCTCGTTGTCGCTGACCGAACGGCCATCGAGTTGGGCGCGGAACTGGTTGAAGCGCGACTCGAGCGACTTGGCGAGCTGCACCTGGCGCTCGATCATGCTGGCGGACAGCTGCTGGCCGCGATGCGCGTGGTGCAGCAACACGAGCTGGCGATCCAGCAGCGGGTCGGCCAATGGCCCGCCCTCCCGCAACTGCGACAAGGTGGTGTAGGCCTCCTTGCGCGACAGGATCGTCTTCAAGTGGGTCTCGAGCCGGGCCGAGGTCGCCTCATGCTCGGGCGAGTGCCGGATGTTCGTCTCCCAGGTCGCCAGCGCGAGCTCGGCATCCAACGGGGCGAACTCGGCCTCGAAGGCCTTCAGGAACTCGGCGAACTGGCGTTCGCGCTCACCGCTCGGGCTGGTCGTGCTCACGGGGATCTCCACGGTCCATCGAGGTATCGAGGTCTGCAACGGGCGCGCGAGTCTGCGCCCGGGCCAAGTGTCCCGGCAAGTCCGCCGGCTAACGCATGAGCCGCCGGTAGAACCGCGGCCGGCGGTTCGACAGGATCGGCGTGATCGCGGTGAGCCGCTTGTCGCGCGCCATGGCCAGATCGACGTCGGCCGCATGCGCGCCGGTCTCGGTCTTGCCCGCACGCACGATCACTTCGCCCTTGGGGTCCACGATCTGACTGCGGCCGGTGAACGGCACGGTGCCCCCCGGCCGCTTCTCGGTGCCGGTGCGGTTCGCCGTGATCGTGTACAACCGGTTCTCGAGCGCGCGCACACGCATGGCCTCCTGCGCATTCGGGAACACGAGGTTCGAGGGATGCGCGATGACGTCCGCGCCCTCCAGGGCCAACACGCGCGCCGCCTCGGGAAAGCGCCAGTCGAAGCAGATCAACATGCCGACCTTGGCGGGCCCGACCTTGTGGACCGCGAGCGGCAGGTCGCCGGGCGTGAACCACTCCTGCTCGCGCTCGAACAGGTGCAGCTTGCGGTACACCGCCTTCACACCCGAGGGCCCCACGAGCATGGCGCTGTTGTACACGCGTCCGCCACGGCCGGCCTCGGGGAAGCCCGCGATGTAGTGCCGCTTCTCGCGCTTGGCCGCAGCGCTCAGCGCTCGCGCGGTGGGTCCACGCTGCGGATCCTCGGCGAGTGCGGCGACCTCGGCATGCGAAGAGAACACGTAGCCGCTCGACCACAGCTCGGGCAGCACGACGAGGTGCGCATCGAGATCGAGCGCGAGTGCCAAGCCCAGTTCCAGATTGAACGCCGCCTCGCCGAAGCGCGGGCGGCCCTGCACGAAACCGACACGGAAGGAGGTCATGCGCGGAAGCTACCGCTTACCGCCTCCTCGTGCACT
>JAIOPA010000409.1 GCA_021414165.1 Candidatus Eiseniibacteriota bacterium | reverse complement strand
CTAGCTCAGCTTGCTGGTCTCGCCGTCCTTCACGGTGCCGGCCAGGAGATCGGCGTGGTAGCTCGAGCGCACCAGCGGGCCGCTGGCGACGCTCTCGAAGCCCAGGGCCATGGCCTGGTCCTTCCACGCGGCGAAGCGGTCGGGGTGCACGTACTCGGTGACGGGTAGGTGCATGGGGCTCGGGCGGAGGTACTGGCCAATGGTGAGCAGGTCGCAGCCGTGGGCGCGCAGGTCCTCGAACGTGCGCTTCATCTCATCGTCGGTCTCGCCCAGGCCCACCATGATGCCGCTCTTGGCCTTGATGCCGGTGCCACTGTCCTTCACCCGCTTCAACAACTCGAGCGAGCGGTCGTAGCGCGCGCTGGGGCGCACCATGGGGTGCAGGCGCTCCACGGTCTCGATGTTGTGGTTGATCACCTCGGGGCGCGCGTCGATCACGCGCTGCAGATCCTCGGCGCTGCCGCGGAAGTCGGGGATCAGCACCTCGATCACGGTGCTCGACTGCGCGCGCATCTCGCGGATGACCATGGCGAAGATGGTGCTGCCGCCGTCCTTGAGATCATCGCGTGCGACGCTGGTGATCACGGTGTGGCGCAGCTTCATGGCGGCCACGGCCTCGGCCACGCGGCGCGGCTCGTCCCAATCGACAAAGCCATTGGGCCGGCCCGGCGCCACGGCGCAGAAGCCGCAGCGGCGCGTGCACAGCTCGCCCAGGATCATGATGGTCGCGGTGCCGCGCTCCCAGCAGTGGCCCAGGTTCGGGCAGCGCGCCTCCTCGCACACGGTCACGAGCTTCTTGTCGCGCAGCAACGACTTGGTGCCGGAGTAGTCACCCTTGCCGGGCAACTGGATCTTGAGCCACGGCGGCAGGCGCTTGAACTCGCCGGGCGTGACGGTGCCCACACCACCGGCACCCGAGGCGCAGCCCTTGGTACGAGGTGCAAGCGGCACACGCTCGGGCACTGCAGGGCGCGGTGCGCCGTACACACCGATCTCGGGCGTGGCGCCGGGTTCGCCGATGCTCACCAGTT
>JAIOPA010000373.1 GCA_021414165.1 Candidatus Eiseniibacteriota bacterium | reverse complement strand
GATTCGAACCTCCGGATGCGGGAGCCAAAGTCCCGTGCCTTACCGCTTGGCCACGCCCCACCAACGAACGGGGATTCCGTCACGGACCGCGTCACCGAGGGTGAACACGGGGTGAAAGCTGCTGGCCCAGAGAACTGCTGGAGGGAATAACGGCTGGGAAGATAGCGGGCGGGGGTCCGCGGCGTCAACCGACACGAGGACCGGGAGATACGCTCGACCGGTCGGCCGGGGGATGGGCCCGGCGGGGGCCGGATCGGGGCCGGTCCCGGGAACGCAGATGTGGTGGCTGCGGGCGGGGGCCCCGCGGCACCGCACTAGTAGGTCGCGTGCTCCTCGGCATGGTGGTGGGTCGAGGGGTTCGCGATCTCCCGCTCGTATTCCGCCATCACCTTGTCCGTCAAGTACTTACGCGTCGAGTCGTTGATCGGGTGGGCCAGGTCCTGGTGCTGGCCGTCGGGGCGCTTGCGGCTCGGCATGGCCACGAACAGGCCGCTGTTGCCCTTGATGACCTTGAGCCCGCGGATCACGAACGAGTCGTTGAGCGTGATGCTCACGAACGCCTTGAGTTTCTCGTCGGTGCGCAGTGAGACACGAACCTCGGTGATCTCGACCATGAGATGTTCACCTCGGAGCCATTCCCTGGAGGTTCAGTTGGCTCGTGGACGATGCCGTCATTGGCACCGCTGATGCTGTGGAGCAACGACACGAACACCCATCCGTGGGTCCCGCGTGCGTTGCATGAGTTAGAGAAGCCGCAGCCCCTTCCCGACCGATCGCACCGCATAGAGCGGCTCATCACCCGTGAAGCGTGCCACGACATCCCGGATCGAGACTCCACCCGGCACGATCCCGAACACTGCTGAACCACTCCCGGTCAGGCGCGGCTCCAGTAGTCCCGCTGCACGCAGCCGTGCGCGCAACGAATCAAGATCGTGTTGCTGTGACCCGAGCAGGGCCTCGAATCGATTGCCTCGACGACTGAGCTTCAACGCTTCAACTCGCTGTCGCCCAACGGTCACGGCAAATCTGCGGTGGTGTTCCCAACCTGTCAAGCCATTTCTGGATGCATCGTGACGTTGAAACGCGTCTCTCGTCGAGACCCGCCACTTTGGCATCGCGATGAGTGCTCGGAATGGGGACACCAGCTGTAAACGGGAAAGTATTTCCCCTCTTCCCTGTCCCAGCGCAGTTCCGCCATAGATGGAGAACGGCACGTCAGAACCGAGTTGCAACGCATATCGGAGCCGGACCGCGAGCGGCACACGCTTGCCATGCAGCGCGAGCACCGCATGCAACGCCGCGGCGGCATCGGCGCTACCACCGCCCATTCCGGCCTGCGCGGGGATGCGCTTGGTGAGCGTGAAGCGCACGCCGCCGGGCAACGCGAGGTCGTCATGGAGCAAGCGCGCCGCACGCAGCACCAGGTTGTCCGCGCCCGCGGGCACGAGCGCGCGATCGGTGATCACGCGGCCGTGGATCGCCGCGGCTTCATGGCGCACGCGCACCGAGAAGCCACGAGCGGTGCGTTCAGCCGTGAGCGTGTCCGCGAGCGAGATGCTCTGGAACACGGTCACGAGGTCGTGATAGCCGTCGGGCCGCTTGGGGCCGACCGCCAATCCCAGATTGAGCTTCGCGCGCGCCTCGACCACGACGCGCTTGGGCAACCGGGTGCGGCTCACCGCGCGTGGTAGAGGATCCAGAGCGCGAGCGCGACGAACAACGCGACGGTCGCTTGGATCGGCCGGTCGGACAACAACACCTGCGAGGGATCCTCGCTCGTCTCGCTCACCTTGACCAGGTGCAGGTAGCGGAACACGCCATAGGCCACGAGCGGCGTGGTGACGATGAGGGCCTCGGTGCCGAACTTGGCCACGGTCGCGGGCCAGATCGTGTAGAGCGCATACGACATGATCGTGCAGGCCGCGGCAATGGTGAGCATGCGGTCGAGCAGCTCGGGCGTGTAGCTCGCGAGCACCGAGCGCTGCTGTGTGGCATTGGCACCAGCGTTGGCCAGTTCGCGGCTACGCTTGGACACGCCCAGGAACAGCGCGCCGAAGAACGTGCACACCAACAGCCACGACGAGATCTGCACCTCGGGGGCCACCGGCTTGAGCAACTCGACACCCGCGACCGCGCGCAGCACGAAGCCCGCCGCGATCATGAACACGTCCAGGATCACCTGGTGCTTGAGCCCGAAGCTGTAGAGCAGGTTGGTGACCAGATACGCCACCAGCACCGCGGTGTAGCCCGTGCCGAGCCACCACGCGATCACACCGACCACCGCGAGCAACACCGGCACCATGGCCCACGCCACGCCGGGGGCGAGTCGGCCCGATGCAATGGGGCGCTTCTTCTTCTTGGGGTGCAGCTTGTCGGCCTCGATGTCGCGCAGGTCGTTGACCATGTACACCGTGCCCGCAAGCAGCGAGAAGCCGAAGAAGCCGGCCACGGCACGCGCGATGAGCGCGGGGTCGGTCGCATGCTGCGCGAACACGATGCCCACGAACACGAGCAGGTTCTTGGTCCACTGCTTGGGGCGCAGCGCCCCGATGAGCGGCACGATCACTTGCGCGCCCCGCGCTTCGCCACGCGCTTGGTCGCGCGCTTGCGAGCAGTGGGCTTGCGCTTGGCCGGCGCTCGCTTCGTGCGCTTGGGGCCCTGCCCCGCAGCGGCATCGGGGAACATGGTGCGCTCCACGATGAGACAGAACGCGTGCCCCATGGCGATGTGGCCTTCCTGGATATTCGGCGTCGACGCGCTGGGCGTGATCAACGCCACGTCACACAGGGCCGCGAACTCCGTGCCCTTGGCGCCGGTCATGCCGATCACGTGCATGCCCAGATCCTGCGCCGTGCGCACCACGCGGCGGATGCTCTCGCTCCGGCCGCTCGTGGTGATCGCCACCAGCACGTCGCCGGGCTGGCCACAGCCCTCGAGCTGGCGCGAGAACACCTGATCGTAGCCATAGTCATTGCCGATCGCGGTGACCGCCGACGAGTTGGCGGTGAGCGCGTGCGCGGGCAGGCCGGGACGATCGACGAGATAGCGGCCCGAGAACTCGGCGGCCAGATGCTGCGCATCGGCCGCGCTGCCACCATTGCCGCAGAAGTAGGCCGTGCCGCCATCCTCGAAGCAGGCGATCAACAGCTCGGCCGCCGCCGCCACGGCCTCGGTGTTGTGCTGCGCGACCATCGACAACGAGCGCACGGTATCGGCGAGCGCGGTCGCGGCCATGGATTCGAGCGCGGCGGTGTCGCGGCGGACTTTGCGGGAGGCCATGTCGGGTTCTTCCTTTCGAGGGGTCAGACGCGAACGCCGGCCGGCTGCGCCAGATAGCGCGCCAGCGCGTCGCGCCAGTGAGGCATGGACCGCCCGAGCGTGTGCTCGAGCGTGCCCAGATGAAGCACTGACCACGCCGGGCGCTGCGCCGGCCGCGCGAGCTGTGCGCTCGACATCGTGGCCACATCGATCGTGGCGCCCGCCAGCCGGCAGATCTCGACCGCGAACTCATGCCACGTGCAATCGCCCGAGTTCGTGGCGTGCAGCGTGCCGCGTGCGTCGCGTTCCATGAGCGTCACGAGTGCCGCGGCCAGGTCCACCGTCCAGGTGGGCGCGCCATGCTGATCGTTCACCACCGCCAACGGGCCACCGGCGAGCGCCTTGGCCTTGATGGTGTCCACGAAGTTCTTGCCACCCGCGCCATACAGCCACGCGGTGCGCACGATCACGTGGCGCGGGTTCGTCTCGCGCACGCCCTGCTCGCCCGCCCACTTGCTGCGGCCATACGCGCTCTTGGGGCCGATCGCGTCGTACTCACGGCGCGGGCTCGGCTCGGTGCCCGGGAACACGTAGTCGGTCGACACGTGCAGCATGGCCGCGCCGCACTCGAACGCGGCCGCCGACATATTGCGCGGTGCGACCGCATTGCCGAGGAACGCGCCGGCTTCGTCGGACTCGCAGCCATCGACGTTCGTGTACGCGGCCAGATGGCACACCCAATCGGGGCGCTCCGCCTGCACCACGCGCCGGCAAGCAGCCACATCGGCGACATCGAGTGTGGCGCGCGTGTGCGCGGCCACCGTGTGCCCGGCGCTCGCGAGCGCGGGCAACACGGCCTGCGCGAGCATGCCGCCCGCGCCGGTCACCAGTACCTTCACGCCAGCTCCACCCGGCTCGAGTCACCCAGCATGAGCCGGTGTGCGCTCGGGCGCACCGCACTCGCGGTCACCACCACGTCGCGGCCGATGAGGCTCGACTCGATGCGGCGCTCGATGCCGCGCAGTTCGCTGCGATCCAGGATGATCGAGTGCTCGATCTCGCAGCGCTCGATCTTCACGCCATCGGCCAACGCGCTGAACGGTCCGATGTAGGCGTCCGTGATATGCGCACCGGCACCGATCAC
>JAIOPA010000372.1 GCA_021414165.1 Candidatus Eiseniibacteriota bacterium | reverse complement strand
CTGGTCGGTCTCGCCGGCGTGGTGATGGGCATCGGCATCGGTGCACGACACGCGCAGGTCGTCGGGCTCGCGTGCCGCAGCGTGGCAGGGCTCGCCGCGCTGGCCGCCGGCACCGTGCTGGTGGTGGCAGGCCTCCGGAGCGCCACCAGCGGCATGACCCGATGGCGTCGGCGAACGGTTGCGCGCGCTCGCGCGCCCATTCGCCGCGGAAGTCGGCCATGGCTGCCGCACGCGTGCCCGACAGCTCGGCCCAGGCCCGGCGCACGTCGCTCGGGGCATCGCTCGGCAGCAGCCAGTCGTCGGCGTGCGGCACCGCGATCTCGGCGTGCTGCTGCTGCAGCGGATTCGTGCGCACGGGGCTCTGCTCCTCGGTGCGCAGCGAGAGGTGTTCGAGGCCGGCTTCCCACAGCAGCGTGACGGTGTCCTCGTGCGTGGCGCTGGCGGGTGCGGCCGCGAGCAGGGCGTCCAACAGGTGGCCGGCCTCGCGCTCGTCGAGCCCGCGTTCGAAGCGCAGCGCCCGGATGCCGTCGCGGTGCAGCACCCACGACAGCTCGCGCTCCAGCGCGCGCTCGCCCACGGGGGCGTTGGAGTTCTCGGCCTCGAACACCGGCTCGTCGTCGAGCACGATGGAGCGCGGGGTGATCTCCAGGCGGAACGGTGCGTGGTCCTGCACCAGCAGCACGAGTTCGGCGATCAGCCGGCGGCGGAGTGCGGCCGCATCGGGCTGTTCGGCGTGGTAGCGCCGGGACAGGTGCACGAGCCGGCTGGCGTCCGCGCACCATGTGGATAGTTCGGGGACGGCCATGGAGTGGCCGCGTCCGCGCAGCTCGAGTCCTCGAGCGGGCGTCGACACTTCGGATCGGCGCGGCGTGTGGGCCAAGGGTCCATCCTCCGGGGCAGGGCAATCGACCCCCGGGTCATCGGCCGCCCGGCACGTACGGTTGAGCGGGAAATGCCTCTCCCGGATGGACTTGTGGGCGTTAGCCGTTGTCCTGAGAGGGCTTTCGCGGTTCGAGGTGGGCCTGTCGGGGGGGATCGGCCGATACCCGGGACAGGGCCGCTCTCTCGTTCCGGCAACCCACGGCCGGGGCTCGCGGCGTCTTGAGGCCTGCGCCTTCCGGATCCCCCCGCCTTGACGCCTCGCTCGCGGCTCCCTTAACCTGCCTCGTTCACACGCTGTACCCCATTGTCCCTACAGAGGTTCTGCTTCCATGAAGCGCACTTTCCAGCCGAACAATCGACACAAGAAGAAGACGCACGGTTTCCGGGCCCGCATGGCGACCAAGGGCGGCCGGAAGGTGCTCGCTGCCCGCCGCAAGCAGGGTCGCAAGCGCCTGACCGTGTCGTCCGCCGCCTGAGCGGACTCGGACCGAGATCCCGTAACGCCCGAGTGAGTGCTGCCGCGCCGTCGAATCCGACGGCCGGCGCGCAGGAGTCGGGCGGGTTCGCGCGATCGCAATCGTTCGCGCGCCTCACATGCCGGTGCCAGCCGCCGTATCCTCCGTGTCGATGAGCGAACCACCTTCGGAGCGGCTCGAACCGGCACATCGCCTCACCCGCGGACGCGACTATGCTCGTGTGCGTGGCGAGGGGATGGCCTACCGCGGTCGTTGTGTCCTGCTGCTGGTGTTGCCAGCGGCCGGCGAGACGAGCCGGGTGGGCTTCATCGCCAGCAAGCGTGGTGTGGGTGGAGCGGTGCAGCGCAATCGTGCGCGGCGCCGCTTGCGGGAGATCGTCCGGCGCCGTTGGACCCGCGTGCCCCAGGACGGATACCTGCTCGTGTTCATCGCCTCGCGACGAACCCTTGAAGCGCCGCACCAGGCGCTCGCCACCGACGTGGAGTCCTTACTCTCCACGGCCGGTGCGCTCGCTCCGCTACCGGATTGATGTGAGCGCGCTCCTGTTGCTCCTCATCCGCGCCTATCAGCGCCTCGCGCCGCCCTACGTGCGCGGGACCTGCCGTCACTTTCCCTCCTGCTCCGAGTACGCGCGCGAAGCCATCGTGCGCCACGGTGCGTGGCGCGGCACTTGGCTCGCGCTCCGCCGACTCGGGCGATGCCACCCGCTCGGAAGCGCGGGTGTGGACCCGGTGCCCTGACCATGGATCGTCGAACCACCATCGCGTTGTTGCTGTGCATGCTCATCTTCGCGGGCTTCACGGCGCTGCAGTCGAAGTACATGCCCAAGCCCGTGCCCAAGCCGGCCGCCACCGCGGCTGCGCCCACCACGCCCGCAGGCGCGCCCCCGGCCGCTTCGGTGCCTGCACCTGCAGGCGCCATGGGCACGCCGGTCACCCTGTCGGACCCCGCGGCTCCGGCCAGCACGCCGGCCGTACCGGTGGTGGACGCCCGCACGTATGTGGTCGAGACGCCGCTCGATCGCGCCACGTTCAGCAACATCGGCGCGCGGCTGTTGTCGTTCGAGCTCAAGCGCTATGCCGCGGCATGGGGCAAGAGCGCGTATGCCGATCATCACACCAAGCGCCCCAAGAAGGGTGACGAGGTGCCCGAGGGTGATCGCGTCGAGTTGCGCGCGTCCCCGTTGTTCGCCATGGATCTGGGCTCCGGCGCGGCACTGCGTTCGCTCGCGAACACGCCGTTCGCGGTGCAGGAGAGCCTGGGCACCGATGGCAAGATCGCGGCGCTCGTGTTCACCGCGCGCGATTCGTCGGGCCTCGAGGTGCGGCAGACGTGGCGCGTGCGCCCGGACACCTACCTCATGGATCTCGATGTGGCGGTGACCGGCGCACCGGCGAATGCCACCGAGTGGTCGCTCACGGCGCGCTCGTGGCCGTTGCTCACCGACGAGAACCCCGAGACCGATGGCCGTTCGGTGCGTGGCATCTCGCTCGTGGGCAAGGACCTCAAGCGTGACGGCGCGCAGGGCATGATCGGCAAGAACCCCAAGTTGCATGAAGGCGCTGCGCATTGGGCCGGCGTGCAGTCGCACTACTTCCTGGGTGTGGTGGCGCCGGTCGGCGCCGAGGGCCGCAGCGCGATCACGCGCGGTGACTCGTACACGCTCACGGCCGAGGAGAAGGCGCGCCTTCCCAAGAATAGCAAGCCTACGCAGCCGATCGCCGAGGGCACGCTCGTCATGGGCGCGCCGGCGAATGGCGCGCAGCGCTTCGTCGTGTACTTCGGCCCCGCCGACTACTTCGCGCTCGCCAAGCTCGCGGGCGCAGGCCGGCCCGGCAGCCTGCAGATCGAGAAGGCCGTCGACATGGGCGCCTCGTGGCTGCTGCCGTTCAGCTACCCGCTGCTCCAGCTGCTGCGTCTGCTCGAGTCGTGGGTCAAGAACTTCGGTCTCGCGATCTTCCTGCTCGCGACCGTCGTGCGGTTGGTGTTGCACCCGCTCAACATGGCGAGCATGAAGAGCATGCGCGCCATGCAGCAGTTGCAGCCCGAGATGGACCGCATCCGTGAGAAGTACAAGAACAAGCCGGAGGCCATGAACGCGGCCGTGATGGCGCTGTACAAGGAGAACAAGGTGAATCCGGCCGGCGGCTGTCTGCCCATGCTGTTGCAGATGCCGTTGTTCTTCGCGCTGTACGCCGTGCTCAACACCGCGATCGATCTGCGTCAGGCACCGTTCATTGGTTGGATCCACGACCTTGCGGCGCCCGACCATCTGTTCGATATCGCGGGCTTCCCGGTGCATGTGCTGCCGTTGATCATGGCGGTGACGGGCTTCATCCAGCAGAAGATGACGCCCACGCCGTCGCAGCAGCAGGCCACCATGTACATGATGAACTTCGTGATGTTGTTCATCTTCTACAC
>JAIOPA010000400.1 GCA_021414165.1 Candidatus Eiseniibacteriota bacterium | reverse complement strand
CCCACCGCGGCCGAGCGGCTCGAGGCCGGCATCCGGCACCTGGGCATGATGATCGAGGCCGTCGGCACGGATCACGCGGCGCGCGAGATGCGCAAGCACGTGGCGTGGTACGTGAAGGGGCTGCCCAATAGCCATGCGGTGCGCGAGCAGGTCAATCACACGCGCGGCGCGCACGAGATGACCGATCTGTTGCAGCGCTACCTCGGCGAACTCGCCGAGCGCGGATGGTCCGGCTACACCGTCGATCCGTCGCTGCCGGTGGATACCCCGCGTGCGTCCGGCTGAGCTCAAGGCACTGCTGCGGCAGGTGAAGCTCGGCAAGGTTGCGCCCGATGCGGCCGCACGCCGCATCGCGGAGGCGCCGGTCGAGCAGTTGGGATTCGCCGCGCTCGATCATCAACGCGCGCTGCGCACCGGCTTCCCCGAGGTCGTGTTCGGGCTCGGTAAGACGCCGGCGCAGATCGTGGCCATCGTGCGCAAGCTGCACGCGCGCCATGGCGTGGTGCTGGCCACGCGCTGCGATGACGCCGCGCGCGCCGCGCTGCGCGCCGAGTTCCCCAAGGCCCAGGTGCACGAGGCCGCGCGCTGTGTGGTGCTGCGCACGCGCGCGCCCCGGCTCGTGGGGCGTGTGCTCGTGCTGTGCGCGGGCACGGCCGATCTGCCCGTGGCCGAGGAGGCACTGGTCACCGCGCGCACCATGGGCAGCCGCGCCGAGCTCATCGCCGACGTGGGCGTGGCGGGTCTGCACCGCTTGCTCGCGCATCACGAGCGCCTGCGCGGGGCGCGCGCGCTCATCGTGGTGGCCGGGCTCGAGGGCGCGCTGCCGAGCGTGGTGGGCGGACTCACCGACCGGCCACTCATCGCGGTGCCCACCAGCATCGGCTACGGCTCGCACATGCGCGGCGTGGCGCCGCTGCTGGCCATGCTCAACTCGTGCGCAGCGGGCGTCACCGTGGTGAACATCGACAACGGCTTCGGCGCGGGTTACGCCGCGCATCTCATCAATGTGGGTGGCGGGAGGTCCAAGCGGTGAAGCACGCGCACTTCGATTGCATCTCGGGCGTGGCCGGCGACATGACGCTGGCGGCA
>JAIOPA010000399.1 GCA_021414165.1 Candidatus Eiseniibacteriota bacterium | reverse complement strand
GCTTGGCGCGGCCTTCCCAGCGGCCGAACCACTCGTTGGCCGCGGTGAACGCGCGCTCGGGATCGACGTCGCCGGCGATCACGAGCACCGACTGATCGGGCCGGTAGTGATCGCGATGGAACTCGCGGGCCTGATCGCGCGTGGCACCGAGCAGTGCCTCGAGATCGCCGCGCAACGGCCGAGCGTAGGGATGCGAGCCGAACAGCAGCGCCGACAGGCGCTCGTCGGTGAGTGCCTGCGGATTACGCGCGAGCTGGCCCAACTGACCGGCGATCTGACGCCGCGTGCCCTGCAGCGCCTCCTCGGCGAACAAGGGATTCACGACCGCGTCGCTCACCAGCTCCAGCACGCTCTCGAGATCGGCGGCCCGCGAACCGGTCACCACCTGCGCGACGTCGCGCGTCACGTTGATCGCGAGCGTGGCGCCCAGCGTATCGAGCTCGGTCGCGATGTCATCGGCCGAGCGCGACGTGCTGCCCTGCCGCAACAACTGCGCGGTGAGGAATGCGAGTCCGCTGAAGCCCTCGGCCTCGGCCGACAAGCCGGCGCGGACCTGCAGCTGCGTCTGCACGATCGACAGTCCCGCGCGCGGGAACACCACCACGCGCAGACCGTTCGGCAGCGTGCGCGTGACCGGCGCCGGCAACTGCGGCGCGGCCCCGATGATGGTGAGCGCCACGAGCGCTGCGGCCACGAACCACGGGGAGCGCTTCATCGCGCACCTCCCGTGTTCTCGGGCAGTAACCAGAGTGTGGCGCGGCCCGCGTCCGTCATGACGCGCGCGGCCACGCGCTGCACATCGGCCGGCGTCACGCGATGCAGCGCCTCGAGCCGGCGTTCGGCCGCAGCGGCATCGCCCGCGAGCATCTCGGCTTCGCCCAAGGCCTGCGAACGCTGACGCGCGGTCTGCAGCGCGAACAACGCCGAGGTCTCGACCTGACGCCGCGCGCGTTCGAACTCCATCGCGTCCGGCGCCTGGCGGGTCACGCCGGTCACGGCGTCGAGCAAGGTGGTCTCCACCGCACCAGAATCTGCTTCTGGCGTGACCGCCGCCATGGTCCAGAGGAGGGAACCCTCGCGCTGGGCCACGAACCCGGCCTGGGTGGCCACCGCCAACTTCCAGTCGTTCATGAGCACGCGGCCCAGCCGGGCCTGCGGCTGGCCGCCCAACCAGGCCGCCAGCAGCTCCAGCGCGGCCGCATCGGCATCGCCGGCCCCCGGCGCGCGCCAACCCACCAGACAGAGCCGTACGGGCAACTCGGTGCGCGCGCGGGCCCGCTGAGCGGCGCGCGGGGCCACGGCCGTCGGCGCGGCCGGAGCGGTCGTGCGGGCCTGCGCGCCGAAGCGGCGGCGCACGGCGGCAAGCGCGCTGTCGGCGTCGAACGCGCCGGTGATCGTGAGCGTGGCGTTGCTGGCGCTCAGCCGCGTGCGGCGCCAGGCATCGAGGTCGGCAGGCGTGATCGCGGCGGCACCCTGCGACGGCGTGGCGCCGGTGTTCGCGTAGGCGTGTCCCGGCCATGCGGCGGACCACAGCCGCGCGATCGCGCGCGCGACCGGCGGGCGGTCATTGCGCTCCCCATCCAGCTTGAGCGCCGCGCGCTCGGCCGCCAACTCGGCGGCCGTCGTGGCGCGAGGCAACGAGCGCGCGGCAAGAAACGCCAGCGCGACATCGAGCGACTGGGGCGGCACTGTGGCCCCGAAGCTCGTGTAGTCCGGTGTGGCCACGATGTTGCCCTCACCGCCCACTGCGGTGAGCGGCGCGAGCGGTAGCCCCGCGCCATTGCGGAACGTGAGCCGCGCCGCGAGCAGCGCGAGCCCCGACTGCGTGGCCTTCTCGTTGCGCGAGCCCGCCGGGAACCAGAGCGCGGCATCCACCGCCGTGGCGCTGGGGTCCGGCGCAAGCACCACACGCATGCCGTTCGGCAGCGTGCTGCGGGTGGTCGAGAGCGGCGAGGCATGGGCCGAGACGGCAACGAACAACCCAGCGAGCACGCAGAGCGTGGTCGCGAGGCGGGTGTGGCGTGCGAGCATCATGGTCGGGATCCGGTCCTACTCTGGGATGGGTTCAGCGCAGCACCACGACACGCGCCGACTGCGTGCGGCCGTCCGTGTCGAGTGCCAGGAAGTACAGTCCGGGCGTGAGCGGACGCCCCTGAGGATCATCGCCGCGCCATGGCAACTGGAGCACGCCACCCGGCGTGATCACGCCCTGGCCGAGGTCGCGCACCACGCGGCCTGCCGCATCGAGCACGCGCAGGCGATAGCGCGTCCCCGGCTGCTGCGCGCCGAGCTCCAGACGCACGCGCGTGCTGCCGCCTGCGCGCAGCGGGTTCGGGCCTGCGAGCCGCAACGACAGCGGCGCATTCAACTCGGGTACGTGCAGCGTGTCGGGCACATAGCGCAGCGCGGCCAGACCGTCGGGCACTCCCCAGCCCACCAGCGTGTCGGGCGATGCGGCGCGCGAAGCCGTGCGCTTGAGCGTCTCCACGATCAGCACGGGGGGCCACGACGGCCGCGCCTGCATGAGACAGGCGGCCATGCCGGCCAGGAGTGGCGCGGAATACGACGTGCCGTTCGCGCGCTTGTACACGTTCGGGTTGCCCGTGAGCGGATCCACCATGAGCACCGCCACACCCTGTGCCACCAGGTCGGGCTTGATGCGGCCATCGAACGTGGGGCCCTTGGACGAGAAGCCCGCGCGCACACCGAGTGAGTCGATCGCGCCAATGGCCAGCGTGCTGTCACCGTTGGCATCGGCCGGTGCCGAGATCTTGCGGCCCACGCGCGCGTTGTTGCCGTCGTTGCCCGCCGAGGTCACCACCAGGATGCCCTTGGCCGCCGCGATCTGCGCGGCGCGCGTGATGATCGTGGTGTGGCCATCGAGCATGGGGTACGTGATGTCGGTTCCAGCGCTGTCGGGGAACAGGTTGTAGCCGAGCGACGAACTGATGATGTCGCAGCCCAGCGAGTCCGCCCACTCCGCGCCCATGGCCCAGTACACCATCTCGATGGGCTTCTCGCTGGCGCTGTTCTCGGTACGCGCGAGCGCCACGTTGCAGCCGTAGGCCGGCGACAGGTACACGCCGCTCCAGCGGCCGGCCACGGTGCTGAGCGTGGTGGTGCCATGCTGGAAGTCGAGCGGGAAGTCGACCGTGTCCTGCACGCTCGTGTCGCCGCGGATGAAGTCGCGCGTGCGCCCCGCGCCCACGGGGATGGTGCGCAGCGTCTGGTGCTTGCGATACCAGTTGAAGCCATCGTCGAGCACGCAGATGTTGATCCCGGTGCCGATGTAGCCCGAGTCGTGCACCGCGATCACATTGAGCCGTTGCAACTGGGTGAACGTCTGGCCATAGAGCGCCTGCGCCGCCGCACTTCGCGCGCCGCGCCCCGGCGCCAGCGGCGCGGCGGGCTCTGCCGGCTCGACGTCCTCGAGCGGCAGTGGCGTGCGCGCACGCGGCATGGCGAGGTCGACCGGCGTGACGCGCTGCACGAACGACTGCGACGCCAGCAACGCGAGCTGCGCGCCCGCGACCCGCACGGCCGCGTGATTGAACCAGCGCGACA
>JAIOPA010000398.1 GCA_021414165.1 Candidatus Eiseniibacteriota bacterium | reverse complement strand
CCGTACGGTTCCATCCAGCGGGCGGCCTATCGGGGAGTGTGCAGTTCCACTGCACGGCCGTGAGGAATCAGCAAAACCGTAAACTCAAGGATACGGATGGCCGCTCGGCCACGTCAACGATTGCCGCGTCCGGACTGGCGGGTTTCTTCGCCCGAAGGCCCACTACCGCGCGTATTGCCCGGTTAATGACCCGCCGGGTTCGCCCCTGCCTCACATTGTCACCCGTGGGTGAATGTCCGCGCCGGCCTGCACGATGCTCGCCCCGCTGTTGCGCGCTGCACGGGAGTACGCCGGGAGGCGCCCTGCGGAGGCTGTCGAGTGGCTCCGATGCTCTTGGGGATGACCAGGCGCTGCAAGAGCTTGCGGGGTTCCGCTCGTGCGGCGGGCGAAGTGTCGTGCTGCGGGCACAACCCATGCACAGCGGCAGTGGCCCGATGCGCGCACCGTCCACGGATGGCACGAAGCCCCGGGTCCGCGTTCCACCTCCCGCTCGACCGCACGCAGGTTCGCGTCACTTCAAGGAGGAGCGATCCGGATGTCGCCCCGTTCCTGGACTCTGGCCCTTCTCGCCGCACTCGTCATGATGACGGGCGCGAGCGGCGCACGTGCGCAGCTCGCCGAGACGAGTGTGACGCTGCACTGGACCGCGCCGGGCGATGACAGCCTCACGGGCCGCGCGACACGCTACGACCTGCGCTGGTCGCGCACCGCGATCGCCACGCTCGCCGACTTCAATGCCGCGACCCCGGTGGCGAGCCTGCCGGCGCCGCAGCCCGCGGGCGCGACCGAGTCGGTCACGGTGAACGGCCTGCAGCCCGCGACCGCATACTGGTTCGCGCTGCGCACCGAGGACGAGTCGGGTAACCGCTCGGTGCTCTCGAACATCATGAACGCGACCACGCTCGTCTCGAGCGACATCGTGCGTCCCGCGCCGGTCATCGTGTCGTTGGTGACGAGCGATGGCACCAGCGCCACGGTGGGCTGGAGCGATGTGGGCGATGACAGCCTCACGGGTACCGCGAGCGCGCTCGAGGTGCGCTGGTCGTACGCCACGATCAACGAGTCGAACTATGCGCAGGCCGCGATCGCGCCCGGTGCGCCGGTGCCGGGGCCCGCGGGCACCACACACACGCTGCAGATCGTGGGGCTCGATCGCACGCGCGACGTGTATGTGGTGGCGCGCGCGCGCGACGACGTGAACCGCGTCTCGGCGCTGGCGGCGCCGCTCCTGGTGCCGCACCTGCTCGACACCGCGCCGCCGGCCACGCCGAGCGGCTTGGCGGGCGCACTCGAATCGAACGGTGTGCGGGTGCATTGGGCGGCGAACAGCGAGCCCGATCTGGCCGGGTATCACGTCTACCGCGCACTCTCGCCGCAGGGGCTGTACGCGCGCCTCACCACGAGCGTGGCGGCCACGAACGAGTTCATCGATGCGACCGCGCCCGACACGGTGTCGGTGTGGTACGCGGTGAGTGCGGTCGACGCGACCGGCAACGAGAGCGCGCGCACCGCGGCGGCGCGCGTGTTCCTGCAGGGTGGCGACATCGCGGCGTGGAACGTGGCGACGCCGTATCCGAACCCGAGTCACGTGGGCGATCCGGTCACGCTGCCGGTGAGCGTGCCGGCCTCGGGGCCGTACGACGCGATCGTCGAGATCCAGGATGCCGCAGGCCAGCATGTCCGCACGCTGCGCGTGAGTAACGCCGCGCCGGGGCCGTACGCGCTGGTCTGGGATGGCAAGAACGATGCGGGCCGCGCCACGGTGCCCGGGCTGTACCGCGTGTGGCTGCGCGTGGGCGAGCGCCGCGTGCTCGCGCGCCTCGTGAGGCAGCCATGATGCGGCGCGTGGTGTGCCTGACGCTCGCGGTGCTCGCGTTCGCATTGCGGACGCCCGCGGCGCATGCGCAGGCCGGTACGTCGGCGGCGAGCTTCCTGAGCGTGGGCAGTGGTGCCTCGGTGCTCGCCATGGGCGGCGCCACGTTGGCGAGCGGCAACGATCTCGCGGCTGCGACCTGGAATCCCGCCTCGCTGGCGCGCGTCGATGCGCTGCAGTTCGCGCTCGCGCACACGCCCATGCCGGGCGGCGCCACGCAGGATTGGCTGTCGGCCGGTGGCCGCTGGCGCGGCAGCGAGACACGTTGGGCGGTGCAGGCGTTGCTGCACCAAGAGGGCGACCTCGAGGCGCGCGACGCGGCCAATCAGGCGATCGGTTCGCTCGCGGTGAGCGACATGGCCTTTGCCGCACGGCTCGCGCATCCGCTGGGCTCGGGTTTGAGCATCGGCGCGGGTGCCGAGTACGTGCGCGAGTCCCTCGCCGGCGTGAGTGGCGCCGGGCTGGCGTTCGAGGCCGGACTACGCGCGCAGGC
>JAIOPA010000397.1 GCA_021414165.1 Candidatus Eiseniibacteriota bacterium | reverse complement strand
GGGAGCGCGTGCGGAACCTGTTCACCACCGCGGCCATGATGCGGGGTATGGACAGTCTGTACGCCGAGGCTCTGGCGGCGTACGGCGGTCGTTGAGCCCTCCACGGAGGACCGTGAACGGGTCGGGATGGGCCCCCGAATGGGCTTGTCAGGCCTGCGGGAAACCTGCGCCGGGGACGCATCGGCTATTGACGCAACCGACAGTGGTTCTATAACCTGCGGCGTCGCTCCTGTCCTCGGCACCGGATGCCGGGGGTGGGCCCCACGACCGGGGAAGGAGTTCTCGGCTGAAAGCGCTTCGAGGGAGATCATGAGGATCCTGGTCACAGGAGGTGCCGGCTTCATCGGGTCCCATCTCGCGGAGGAGTTGCTCCAGCGAGGCCACGAAGTCTGGGCTCTCGACGATCTGTCCACGGGCCGGCTGGAAAATATTGCCGGTTTCGAGCGCCACAGCCGCTTCCGGTTCCTCGAGGGGAACGTCATGGAGACGGCCCTGGTGCACGGGCTCGTGGCCCAGTGCGATCGCGTGTTCCATCTGGCCGCGGCCGTGGGCGTGAAGTACGTGCTCGAGAACCCGCTGCGCTCGCTCCTCACGAACATCCGCGGCACCGAGGTCGTGCTCGAGGCCGCCAACGCGCACCAGCGCCGGGTCATCATCACCTCGAGCAGCGAGGTCTACGGCAAGGGCGTGTCGGTGCCGTTCTCCGAGGACGACGACCGTCTCATCGGGCCCACGCACAAGCTGCGCTGGTCGTACGCCTGCGGCAAGGCCGTCGACGAGTGCCTGGCGCAGGCCTATTACCAGCAGCACCAGCTGCCGGTCACCATCGTGCGCTGCTTCAACACCTGCGGGCCTCGCCAGTCGAGCGCCTACGGCATGGTGATCCCGAACATGGTCGAGCGCGCACTCCGTGGCGATCCGATCCTGGTGTTCGGTGATGGCCAGCAGTCGCGCTGCTTCTCGGCGGTCTCCGATGTCGTCCGCGCCATGCTGCTGTTGGCGGACAGCAAGGAGGCCGAGGGCCAGGTGTTCAACGCCGGCTCCGACGAGGAGTGCTCGGTCATCGAGCTCGCCAAGCGCATCAAGCGCATGTGCCACAGTGATTCGCCCATCGAACTCGTGCCCTACGAGCAGGTCTACGGCCAGTCCTTCGAGGACATGCGCCGGCGCGTGCCGGATCTGCAGAAGATCCGCCG
Organism: Candidatus Eiseniibacteriota bacterium; assembly: GCA_021414165.1. Lineage (GTDB taxonomy): Bacteria > Eisenbacteria > RBG-16-71-46 > RBG-16-71-46 > RBG-16-71-46 > JAIOPA01. The sequence goes on along the minus strand of JAIOPA010000397.1, from coordinate 602 downwards.
CTTCGTGGGCTACCGCCCGCAGACGTCGCTCGACCGGTTGCTCGAGATCACGATCCGCGACTACTGCGAGCGCATGGGCGTCGCGTGTCCCATCGAGGTCACGGCGGCGTAACCGGCCCGCCGGCCGCGCGCATTTCCATGGTGGTAGCCCCTTGGCTCGCGCTCGCGGTCGCGGCGCCGCTCTGCTGGCTGCTCGTGCCGGTCGCGGTGCGCGTGGCGTGGGGCATCGGCTGGCTCGATCATCCCGAGGCGCGCAAGCTACACACCAACGCCATGCCCGTGCTGGGCGGCGCCACGGTGTTCGTGTCCGCGGTCATCGCCTGGGCGTTCACGCTCTGGCGCATGCCGCACTCCAATGCCGACTGGGAAGCCTGGTACCTGCTGGCCGGTGCGGCGCTCATGCTGGTCGTGGGGCTCATCGACGACCGCTTCGGCATGCAGCCCAACGTCAAGATGCTCGGGCAGGCGGCGGCCGCCTCGCTGCTCATTCCCGCCGGGCTGGTGCCCGACATCGGGCTGCCGGTCGGGATCGAGGCCGCGCTCACGCTGGTCGCCCTGGTCGCGCTCATGAACGCGGTCAACTTCCTCGACAACATGAACGG
>JAIOPA010000396.1 GCA_021414165.1 Candidatus Eiseniibacteriota bacterium | reverse complement strand
GGCGCTCCCGTGCTACTTCTCGATTCTTGATGCGGTCTGATGCCGCCTTAGCGGCCCAGACGTCCGACCAGGCTCAGCAGCAGGTTCCGGAGTGCGACAATCCAAGGACTGTCGATCAGCCGCCCGCCAACCGTTGGATAGTTACCTTCCTTCGGCGGCAATGGCAGCCCGGATCCTTGCGAGTCCGGTTCTCCCTGATACGGCCCGGCGGTCGGCTTGGGAGCAGTCTGCGTGCTGACCCCGCTCTTCGTGAGCGAGATCTTCGCAGCATGCACCTGAGCCCCGGTCGAGACCGTCAGGAAGACGGCCAGCAGAACCGTGATCAAGAGCTGGTTTCGAAGTCGATTCGTCATGCGCTTGCCTGTTCCTCCGGCACTGATCCCGTCAGTGGAAAGAAAGTCGTGGCCGCTCGGCTCGTGCAGCCATGCGGGCACTTCAGGAGTTTTGAGGGACCAACGGTGCCTAGGCGGGAGTATCCGCCTCATGTGAAGAAGTCGTCAACGACTATTCTTCACCCTTGAGGACACGCCATTCCTCGGCCGCCAGCCGCGCCAGGCCGTAACGCAGACCCTGCGTGGAGCAGATGAGTCCGGGGGCGTGGAAGCGTTCGAGCAGCCCCTCGACCACCAGAGCACCGGTGCCCACGATGTCCGCGCGGCCCTCGCCCATGACCGGCATGGCTCGGCGCTCGGCCTGGGTGGAGCGCACGATCCGATCGACCCATGCGAGCACGCGTTCGCGGGGCATATAGGCGCCCTCGAGCTGGGTCGGGTCGTACAGCGTCATGCCGGCCTCGAGCGCGGCCAGCACGGTGATCGTGCCGCCCACGCCGGCCAGTGCGGCCACGCGGTCCGGGAAGGATGCACAGCCACGCATAAGTTCGTCACGCACCCACGCCCGGCTGCTGGCCAGCTCGGCCGCGGTCGGCGGATCGCCGGTGCCGAGCCGTTCCGTGAGCGTGACCGCGCCGAACGGCAGGCTGGTCCAGCGCCCGAGCCGCTCGCCCACGCCACTCGCCACCTCGGTGCTGCCGCCGCCCAGGTCGAACACCACGCTCTGGCTGGCACGCAGGCCCTGCCCCAGCCCGATGACGACCGAGCGGTACACCAGCCGAGCCTCGTCGGCCTCGGACAGGATGCGCACTGGTACGCCCGCCACTTCACTGATGCGCTCGGCGGCCGCGGCCCCATTGGTCGCGCGGCGCAGCGCGGCCGTGGCAGCGGCCACGATGTAGCGCGCCCCCAGCGAGCGGGCGCGGCGCATGAACTCGGCCACCACCACGGCAGCGCGCTCCACCAACTCGTCGTCGACCTTGCCGGTCTCGTGCAGCCCGCGGCCCAGCCGGCACGCCTCACCCGCGCGTGCGACCGTCTCGAGGTCGGGACCCCACGGGTCGCCCCCGGGGAGCCCGGCCACCAGGAGC
>JAIOPA010000368.1 GCA_021414165.1 Candidatus Eiseniibacteriota bacterium | reverse complement strand
CCTGGTGCAGGTCGTGGGGCGCGGCGACGCTTGGTACCGCTCGGACCTGCTACCCGCGCCCGAGGCGCTGCGCGGCTCGGGGCGCGACCCGCTGGGCGAGTTGCTGCCGCTCGCGCACGAGGCCGGGCTCGAGGTGCATGCCTGGTTCAACTGCTGCCTGGTCTGGTCGGGCAAGCAGCCGCCGCGCGACCCGCGCCACGTCTTGAATGCGCATCCCGAGTGGATCGCGCGCACGGCCGACGGCCGCTCCATGACACGGCTCAACATGCGCCAGCGCACCCGGCTGCAGGTCGAGGGCGTGTTCCTGTCGCCCGGGCACCCCGGCGTCCAGCGCTGGCTGGCGGATGCCGCCAAGGAACTGGTCGAGCGCTATCCGCTCGATGGGTTGCATCTGGACTACATCCGGCAGCCCGGCATCGAGGTGGGCTATGACCCCACCACGCGCTCACGCTTCGCCATGAAGTACGGGGTCGATCCCATGTACCTGCAGCGCCAGCCGGCGGGGCTGCGTGTACGGCTCGACTCGCTGTGGACCGATTTCCAGCAGGCCCAGGTCACCGCGATCGTGCGCGGCATCCGCGATTCGATCGAGTCGGTGCGCCCGGGTATCGAGTTGAGCGCGGCGGTGTTCCCGGACTCGGTCACCGCTCAGCGCAGCCGGCGCCAGATGTGGGGGCCGTGGCTGCGGGACGGTCTGCTCGACCGGGCGTTCCTCATGTGTTACGCACCTCCGGTCCAGACGGTGCTCGGCCAGATGACGGCCGCGATCCAGCACGTCGGGGCCGATCGGGTGGTGCCCGGCATCGCGATTTACAACACACCACTCTCCACCGCGGCCGCGAAACTCAAGGCCGCACGCGCACTCGGGTTCCCCGCGGTGGCGCTGTATTCCTACGATTCGCTTTACGAACGTCCTGCCCAGTGGGAGCGCCTTCAGGCGCTGCTCGGCGTGCGGGACCCTTTGGAGGTTCGCCCTTGAATCCCACGACCGGGAAGCCCCTGGCCGTCCGCGAGGACATGCGCAACATCGCGATCATCGCTCACGTCGATCATGGCAAGACCACGCTGGTCGACGCCATGCTGTGGCAGAGCGGCATCTTCCGCGAGAACCAGGAGGTCGCGGAGCGAGTCATGGACTCGAACGACCTCGAGCGCGAGAAGGGCATCACGATCCTCGCCAAGAACACGGCGATCCGCTACGGCAACTACAAGATCAACGTCGTCGATACGCCTGGCCACGCCGACTTCGGTGGCGAGGTCGAGCGCACGCTCAAGATGGTCGATGGCGTGCTGCTGCTGGTCGACGCCAGCGAAGGCCCGTTGCCGCAGACGCGCTTCGTGCTGCGCAAGGCGCTCGAGCTGAACCTGAAGCCGATCATCGTGATCAACAAGATCGACCGTAAGGACGCACGCGTCCAGGAAGTGCTCAACGAGATCTACGACCTGTTCATCGATCTCGATGCGCACGAGGACCAGCTCGAATTCCCCGTGCTCTACACGATCGCGCGCGAGGGCATCTGCCGCCTCAAGCCGGACGGCGAGGACCACAAGCTGAAGCCGCTGTTCGATGCCATCATCGAGACGATCCCGGCGCCCAAGTACGACGCCACGATGCCGCTCCAGATGCTCATCCTGAACCTCGGCTACTCGGACTACGTCGGCCGCTTGGCCATTGGCCGCGTGATCAACGGCAATCTCAAGCCGCGCCAGGACGTCATGCTGGTGCGCCACGACGGCACGCAGGTGAAGTCGCGCGTCACGAATCTCTATGTGTACGAAGGCCTCGAGCGCACCGAGGTGCAGGAGGCTGGCCCGGGCGAGATCGTGGCGCTGGCCGGCTTCTCCGAGGTGCATATCGGTGAGACGGTCACCGACCCCGAGGATCCGCGGCCGCTGCCGCCGGTCACCGTGGACGAGCCCACCGTGAACATGGTGTTCAGCGTCAACAACTCGCCGTTCGCCGGCACCGAGGGCAAGTACGTCACGTCGCGAAACCTCAAGGACCGCTTCGAGCGCGAGTTGCTCACGAACGTGTCGCTCAAGGTGGAGCCGGGTGACACGCCGGACGCGTTCGTCGTGTCGGGCCGTGGCGAACTCCAGATGGCGATCCTGATCGAGATGATGCGCCGCGAGGGCTTCGAGGTGCTG
>JAIOPA010000370.1 GCA_021414165.1 Candidatus Eiseniibacteriota bacterium | reverse complement strand
CGCTCACGGCTTCGGTATCGAGCGGCCTCAACACCAGCACGCGCGCGCGTGACAGGAGCGCCGAGTTCACCTCGAAGCTCGGGTTCTCGGTGGTCGCACCGATGAACACGATGTCGCCGCGCTCCACGTGCGCCAGGAACGCGTCCTGCTGGGCCTTGTTGAAGCGGTGGATCTCGTCCACGAACAAGATGGTGGGCTGGCCACTGCGGCGGCGCGATTGCGAGGCGCGTTCCAGCACCTCCTTCACTTCCTTCACGCCCGACAGCACGGCCGAGATCTGCACGAACGGCACGTTCGCGGTGCGCGCGATGAGCCGAGCCAGCGTGGTCTTGCCGGTTCCGGGCGGGCCCCACAGCACGATGCTCGTGAGATGGCGGCCGTCTCGCATGAGCACGAGCGGGCTGCCGTCCTCCAACAGGTGCGACTGCCCCACCAGCTCCTCGAAGGAGCGCGGCCGCATGCGATCGGCGAGCGGCGCGTTGGGGCCGGGCTCCTCGAGTCCGCCCGGCGAGCCGATCGGCACCGGACCGCCGGGGGCGTCGCCGAACAGGTCGCTCATCACGAGCGCGGCGGCTCGGTGGCCGGCGCGGGTGCGGCGGGCTTGCTGCCGTGCTGGCTCAGGAGCGAGGTCACCACCGACGATGCGGCGCCGTCGCGTTCGCGCTCGACCCACGCCACCAGCGTCTTCACGGCCTCTTCCGGCGTGACCGGACGGCCGAGGTGGTACCCCTTGGCCTCCAGGCGCTGGAACAACTCGGCCAGCACCGGCGGCTCGATGTTCGTGGCGCGCAGCAGCTCGACATCGCGGAACACCTCGGCCGGCGTGCCATGCGCCACGATCTCACCACCGAACTTGAGCACGTAGACGAAGTCCGCGAGCGGGGCCACCAACTGCACGTCGTGCGTCGCGATCACGAACGACACGCCGGACTCGCGGTTGAGCTTGTTGAGCAGCTCCACCATCTCGGTGCGCGAGGCGGGGTCCAGACCCTCGAACGGTTCATCGAGCACGAGCAGTTCGGGGTCCAGCGCCAACGCGCCGGCCAGCGCGACCTTGCGCTTCTCGCCGCCCGACAGGTAGTGGCAGACCTTGTGACGCAGATGCTCGATGCCCATGCGCGCGAGCGCATGATTCACCTTCTGCTCGACTTCCTTCTCGGTGTAGCCGTAGTTGCGCGGCGAGAACGACACGTCGTCCCACACGGTGGGCGCGATGATCTGCTCGTCGGCGTTCTGCAGCAGCACACCCACGCGCTCGCGGATCTTGGAGAACTGCCGCGCGGGATCGACGCCGAACACGCGCACCTCACCCTCCTCGGGCTTGAGCAGCCCCAGGATGTGATACAGCAGCGTGCTCTTGCCGCAGCCATTGGGCCCCAGCACCACCACGCGCTGGCCGGGCTGCACCACGAAGTCGAGCCCGCACAGATGCACGCTCGTCTTGTCGGGGTACGTGTGGCGCACGCACGACACGTGCACGATGGCGCCCTGTGCATGCGGGTGCTCGTGATGCGGGATGTGCGTGCTCATGCGCGGTCCCTCGTCATTCCGGCCTCAGGTGGCCCAACGCCACCGCCAGCACGATCGCCCACACCCCCACCACGAGCAGCCAGAAGTCCTCGCGCGAGAAGTCGAGGTAGTGCCGGCAGCCGCAGATGCGGCCCGAGTGCCCGCGCAGCTGCATGGCCTGGTACAGGCGATGGCTGCGGTCGAAGCCCGAGAGCACCACCGTGCCCACGGCCTCGCCCATGACCGAGAAGCGCTCGCGCACCGGACGCGCCATGGCGCCGCGCAACCGCAGCGCCTTCCACATGAGCTCCACGCGATCCATGAGCGCGAACACCGCGCGATACGTGAGGAACAGCGTGTCGCCCACGGCGCGCGGCAACAGCCGCGAGATGGGCGCGAACAGATCGGGGTACGGCGTGGTCGACACCAACCACACGGCCGTGAGGCTCGCCACCATGGGGCGCGCGAGCAGGATGAGCGGCTCGTCCCAGTCGGTGCGGAAGTGCGCGCTCACGAAGATGAACGAGAACAGCAGCGGCGTGGTGGCCGCCGCCACCATGAGCCGGCCCGGCACGCGCGCGGTGGCGCACAGCAGCAGTGCCGTGAGCAGGAGCCCCGCGACCACACCCCACGACGGTGTGGTGACCGCGATGATCACGAACAACAGCGTGAGCAGCAGCTTGGCGAACGCGCTCGCGCGATGCCACAGGGAGGTCCCGGAGCTGGCGATGTAGTCGATCTGCGAGAACGTGTTGATCACGGTCAGTTCGTCCGGTCCGGAGCGGGTTCACGCGAGCTGCGGCCGGGGACCGGCAGCAACTCGGGGCGCACGCGCGCGAGGAACCCGGCCAGACCATAGCCGAGTAGGGCCTCGAGCGCGACGGCCAGCAGCAGCAGCGGTGCCACCACAGCGGCCCCGACGCGATGCCACACCGACACGACGGTGTGTGCCACCTCGTGCTCTCCGGCGACATCGGGTGTGAGCTGCACGCTCAACAGCAACAGCACGGCCCACAGCACCGTGGCCGCAGCCTGCGAGATCGCGGTGGCGACGGCCATTGCACGCGCCGGACCCATCTTGCTCACCACGGCCAGATA
>JAIOPA010000369.1 GCA_021414165.1 Candidatus Eiseniibacteriota bacterium | reverse complement strand
GAGCGGCGCGTTCCGCACGGGGCTTGCAGGGGGAGCGTTCTACTATGTGCTCAACTTCGCATCGGCCTTGTTGCTGTTGCGCGACCTGGCGCCCGGGGCGCCGATGTCGCTCGCTCTGGGTTTTCCGATCATCCCACTGCTCGGCAATCTGCCGATCGCGTTCAGCGGGTTCGGCCTGCGCGAGCAGGTGAGCGCCACGCTGTTCTCGCAGCTCGGCACCGCCGCGGCCGCGGGCCCCGCGTTCTCGCTGGCCTGGTTCACGGTGGCCACGCTGTTGCCCGGCCTACTCGGCCTCCTGCTCGGCGCCACGCCGTGGGTGCGCCACGCGGGGCGCGCACCGGGGGCCGCGCGATGACCCGCACACGCTGGTTCGCCACGCTGCGTTCGCCCTGGACGTGGATCGTCGTCGGCACCGTGCTGCGGCTGTTGCACATCCTGTCGCTCGGGAATCGCTACTACTTCGGCGACACCGTCGAGTACGAAGCGGCTGCGCTGCGGCTGTTGCACGGCATGGGCGTCGACCAGGCCAGTCCGCGCGCGCCGCTCTACCCCATGTTCATGGCGTTCTCGTTCTGGATCGGCGGTGAGGGCAACTTCTATGTGACCCGCCTGCTCAAGCTGTTCCTGGCGGTCGGGCTCATGATCGTGACCACCCGCCTGGCGCATCGTCTGGCCGGCCGCACCGCGGCCACGCTCACGGCGTTCGGCATGGCGGTCGCGCCCACGGTGGTGTTCGTGTCGGGGCTGCTCTACCCCACCACGCTCTACATGCTGTTGCTGGCCTCGTTCACGCTGGTCGCGTGGCGGCTCGGCGAACAGCCGCGCACGCGCGACGGCCTGTGGCTCGGCGCGCTGTTCGCACTGGGCTGGCTCACCGACCAGGTGTTCCTGGCCCCGAGCGGTGCGATCGGGCTGTGGCTCATCTGGCGCCTGCGCGTTCACGGCGCGGCACTGGCGCGCACGCTCGCGATCGCGGCGATCACCGCGGCCGCGGTGGCGATGCCGTACATGCTCATGCTGCAGCATCAGGGCACGGATCGCGTGTTCATGCGCAAGGCGCAGACCGTGCTGCACTCGGCCCGCACCGACGCCATCCTGTCACGAGAACGCTGGGTGCGATTCCCGGCCGATGCCCCGTTCGTGCCGCTGTCACCCCACCAGTTCGTGCTGCGTGAGGGACGGCTCCTGGCGCACCAGCCCGTCTCGTACATCCATGACTGGGTCTGGGAGTTCCTGCACTTCTTCCGGCCGGTGCCGGACCGTGTGCAGGCCGAGAATCGCTTCACACAGCCGATCGTGCTGTACGCGGGCGGACTCTACTTCCTGGCGCTGCTCACGTTATCGATCCTGGGTCTGGGCTTCGGCGCGGGCCCCAAACGCGGCCGCGTGTTACTGGCCGTGGCCGTGCTCGCCACCGCCACGTTCTATTCGTTCTTCTTCACGCAGGCGCGCTACCGCATCCCGATCGAGCCGCAGCTCATCGTGCTGGCCGCACTCGGCGTGCAGCAGGCGTTCCCGCGCCTGAGCGCGCTGCTGTCCGGCGAGGATCCGCCCCGCGAGGAGCCCCAGGCGTGAGACTGCTGCGGGCCATCTGGCCGCTCGCCCTCACGTTCGCGCTCGGGGTCGCCGGTCTGTTCCTGCCCGGCGTGCCGGGCGACATCGCGGCGTTCGTGTGGGTCGGGGTGTTCCCCGGGCTGGCGCTCGGCCGGTTGTTCATGCCCGGTGCACCGCGGCCGACGCGCTGGATCCTGGGGCTCGCACTCTCGCCACTGGCGGCAACGGTGGTGGGCTGGGCGCTCGTACAGGCGGGGCAACCGCTCGCGACCGCGGCGCGCATCGTGGGCCTGGGCGGCTGGTTCCTGTTCGCCGGTGGTGAGGCGCGTGCGCTCGCGGCATCCGCGGCACGCGACGAGGATCCGCCCTCGGACCGCGTGGCGTGGGGCTGGGTGGCGGCCGCCACGGCGTTCGTGGCGCTGCCCATGCTCGTCTCGGAGTGGGCGCGCGTGCGCAGCGACAGCTGGGTACACGCCGGCATCGTGTGGGAGATCCTCGAGCGTGGCCTCCCGCCGCAGGATCCGCGCTTCGCGGGGCTACCGCTCAACTACGTGTGGTTCTACAACTTCTTCATCGCGCTGCTCGGCGCGTTACGCCCGGGCTCCTCGCCGTTCACACACATCGCGGTGGCGAATGCCTGCTGGATGGCCACGCTCGTGTGGCTCGGCTTCGCGGTCGCGTGGGCGCTGCACCGTTCGCGCCACGCGGCGCGCACGGCACTCCCGCTGCTGCTCACGGGGCTCAACGCCGGCGCACTGTTGCTGTGGCCGCTGTGGCTGCTGCGTGCGCTGCGCGGCGAGGTGCGTGGCGCGGCCGAGGTGCAGCGCATCGTGGCGCATAGCGAGTGGAACGGTATCGGCGTCATGCGCGAACTGTGCGCGCCGTTCGCCTACATGGTGAACGCGTGGGACAAGTACATGGTCGGCACCGCGCTCGGCTACGCCTACCTGCTCATGGTGCTCGCGCTGTGGGCCGCGCTGCGCTGGCTCACCGATGACCGCACGGCGGTGGCCGGCCGTCCTGCGCCGTGGCGCTGGCTGCTGGTGGTGGGCGCGGCGGCCGCGGGCATGATGCTGTTCCACTCGGTCGTGGGCCTGTCGGCGATCCCCGTGAGTCTGGGTGCGTCGCTGCTGCTGTTCGGGCTCGCCACGCGCGAACCGCGGCTGGGCGAGCCGCGCCGCTACCTGCTGTTGGTGACCGCGTTCGCCGCCGGGCTGGGCGCCACACTCCCCTACTTCCGCTCGATCTCGCGCGGTTGGGACCCGGGCACGAGCGGCGTGCAGCACGAGTTCCTGCATCTCAGCCTCCCCATGCCGTGGACGCTCATCACCGCGTGCGGGCTCATGCTGTGGCTGGCGTGGCCCACGCTGGTCCGCCTGCTGCGCGAGCGCTCGGTGGCCGGCACCTGGACGATCGCATGGCTCGCGGGCATGACCGCCTTTGCCTGCGTGGTGCATCTGCCCGAGGACAACGAGTTCAAGTTCGTCTGGATGGTGTTCGTGCCACTCGCACTCATGGCGGCTGGCTCCGCGCCCGAGCGGCTGGCCGCGGTGCAACGCCGCGTGGGCCCGGCCACGGCGGGCGTGCTCGTGTTCGTGTTCCTGGCGCTGCCGTCGCTGCTGCTGCTGCGCGGCTTCCTCATCGATCGCGGCGGTGACACCGCCGCCGAGACCGTGCGCACCGCGGGCGACGTGTCGTGCTACGCGTGGATCCGCGACCGCACGCCACGGGTCTCGGTGTTCCTGGATCATGAGTCGCGCGACGTGTTGCTGGTCGAGGGCCGCCGCCGGCTGCTCGCAGGCACGCCGTTCGGCCCCGAGCGCGCAGCGTTCCCGCGCGAGGCATTGCTGCGCCGCCGCGCGATCATGGCCGACCTGTACGGCCCGGCCGCGGACCTGGCGGGCGATGCCGCGGGGCTCGACTCGCTGGGCGCGCCGGTGTACGTGCTGTATCGCACCGAGGACTTCGGTGCCGCCACCCCGTGGGCGGCGCTCGACGCCGACTCCGTGCACTTCGAGCGCGTGTATGCCGATGGCGGCCGCTTGATCTACCGGCGGAGGGGCTGATGCCGAGGTTCCCGCACCGCGCCGCGTTCTCGTTCGACATCGAGGACTGGCATCACAGCGAGATCAACAAGGTCGGTGAGGTGCATGCGAGCGAGAGCATCGTGGAGCGCGGCACGAACGCGATCCTGGACCTGCTCGCCAAGCACGGCTGGCGCAGCACGTTCTTCGTGCTGGGCGACGTCGTGCGCGAGCACCCGGAGCTCATCCGCCGCATGGTGCGCGAGGGTCACGAGCTGGCGTGCCACGGCATGTCGCACCGCCCCGTGTGGCGCGCCACGCCCGAGACGTTCCGCGCCGAGTTGCGCGAGTTCCGCACCACGGTCGAGGGCGTGCTCGGCGACTTCCCGGTGACCGGGTTCCGCGCCCCCACGTTCAGCATCGACCGCTCGAACGCGTGGGCGCTCGACGTGCTGGCCGACGAGGGCTACCGCTACGACAGCAGCATCTTCCCCATGAAGGTCAAGATGTACGGCACGCCCGGCGCGCCGGTGGGCCTGTACCGGCCGTCGCGCGCCGATCTGCGCAAGCATGATCCGGCGGGCCGTCTGGTGGAGTTCCCGGTCGCGATCGCCGAGGTCATGGGCGTGCGCTTCCCGGTCGGCGGCGGCTTCTATCTGCGCGCACTGCCGCTGCCGCTGTTCCGCGCGGGGCTCGATTTCATCCTTCAGCACCGGCCGTTCGTGCTGTACCTGCATCCGCGCGAGGTCACGCCGGAGTCGCGCCGCATGCCGCTCGACCCCGTGAACGGGTTCATCACGTATGTGAACCTCGACACCGTGATCGCCAAGCTCGAGCACCTGTTCCAGCGCTACGAGTGGACCACCATGCGCGACATCCTGAACGACGAGGGCTGGCTCCGGTAACGCACGGGATCACCCGATGAGTTCGGGTACCCCGCCGAGCATCTCGTGCAGAACGTCTGCCAGCTGGCCATGGATGTGGTCGGGTGCGTGGTGCTTGGCGACATAGGCCCGCGCACGAGCACCTTCGGCACGCCGCAACTCGGGATCCGCGAGCCGCTGCTCGAGCGCCTGTTCCCAGTGATCATAGTCATTCCGGCAGACGCCGAGCCGCTCCCGTTCGATGATCCCGTCGGGATCGAAGCAGGTCACGGAAGGCAGCCCATGCGCCCAGGCTTCAAGGAACGCGTTCGGGAATCCCTCGGCCGGCGAGGTATGCGTGAAGACCGAGCAGCCGCGAAGGAACGCTCCGACCTCCTCGTGTGGGATGGTGGGCAGGACCTCCAGATTCGGCGTCCGCTTCGCCACCTCCTGCGCATCACGCCAGCACTTCTCATCGAGTGGCGGCACGGGCACCACTCCGACCATACGGCACTCAACGTCGGGATGGCGCTGCGCGAATCGCGTGAACCACTCCGGGCGCTTGCTCGGTTTGTAGGTCGCCAGCCAAGCCACCGCGCCCTGCGGGCGGGTATCCACGAGATGCTCCACAGGAGGCACCTCGACCGCATTGGCGATCATGACGCTCTCCTGCCCGAAGTGCTCACGCAGCAACCGGCGCTGCTTCTTGGTCTGCGCGATGATCACATCGGCATTCAAGATCGCGCGCTTGGCCCAGGTCCGGTCACGTGGGCCATGTACATCCGGCAGGCTTGCCAGTACGTCGTGGTCATGCGCCACCATCCAGACGAACCGCCGTCCCATGCTGGCGGCGAGATCCCTCACGATCCCGGCCCATAGCGCAGCCCCCTGGAAGATATAGATATCCGCGTTGGCCTGACGCAGCTTCGCGAGCCCTCGCGTGAGGCGCGGATGGAAGAACCGGACGATCGGCAGTCCTGCCCGAGGGGGATAGCACTTGAGCAACTCCATGCCATCGACCTGGAGTCCATCGGGCTGGCCGAAATCGCAGGTCACGACCGAGACATCGAAGCCGCACTTGACCAGTCCACGGCCGACGTGCGCGAGCTGCACCTCGATGCCGCCCGCAAAAGGGACAAGACCACGGCTCACGACCGGATACAGATACTCCGCAAAGATGCACACCCGAGGACGTCGGTTCATCGCGAGCCTCCATGCAAACGATGGACTTCGCGGCCCTTCGATGGGCCCGGACCCGGGGGAGCCGATACTCTAGCGCAAGCGCGGCGACATCTGCATGGCGATATCCGGAACCGGAAGAATCTTCCTATTCGATATCACCGTGCGGCGCCCACCCAACGAACGGCCTGAGTCAGGCTAGAGCAGGCTGCGGAGCAATCGGGCGAGCGACTCGTGCACCACCTCGGGAGCGTGGTGCGCCACCGTCCACGCCCTTGCACGCGCGCTCTCGGCAGCGCGGAGCACGGGATCGGCGAGACGGGCCTCGATCGCCGCCTCCCACTCCTCATAGCTCTCCCGGCACGCCCCGAGGTGCTCTCGCTCCACGATGCCGTCGGGATCGAAGCAGGACACGCTGGAGACACCATGCGCCCACGCTTCCAGTAGCGTGTTCGGGAAGCCCTCGGACGGCGACGTGTGTGCAAATACCGCCGCACCCTGGAGGAATGCACCGATGCCCTCGCGGCTCACGGGCCCGGAGACCTCGAGCGATGGCACGCGGGCAGCGACGGCACGCGCAGCCCGGAACTGGATGTCATTCACCGGCGGCCCCGGCACCACTCCGGCCATCCGGCAGCGGACCTGCGGGTGGCGCTCGGCGAAGCGGGTGAACCAGTCGGGTCGCTTCGAGGCCTTGTACGTCGACAACCAGATGACGTCGCCGGCATGGACGGGATCCACGACACGCTCCGGCCCGGGGATCTCGACCGAGTTCATGATCACCGTGGAGTCGAGCCCGAAGTCGGTCTTGAGCCGCGCGGCCTGGGATTGCGTCTGTGTGACGATGGCATCGGCGCCCCGGATCGCCGCGAACACCAGCGCGCGGTCACGTGCGCCGAGAACGTCGGGCAGTTCTTTCATGACATCATGGTCATGCCCGGTGAGCCACACGAAGCGGCGGCCACGCGCGCGCGCGACGCGGTATACGATCCCCGCCCACAGCGCGGCACCGCGGAACAGATAGACATCGGCGTCACAGCGCCACAGCGCCGATAGCCCGAGCGTGAGCCGCGGATGGAAGAAGCGCAGCACCGGGATCCCGCCGCTCGGCGGATACGCCTTGTGCAGCGTGAGCCCATCGGCCTGCAGCCGGTCAGGCTGGCCGTAGTCGCACGTGACCACATGCACGTCGAAGCCGCGCTTCGCGAGGCCACGCCCCATGAGCGTGAGCTGCACCTCGATCCCGCCCGCGAACGGCACACGGCCCTGCGAGACGACCGGGTACAGGAACTCCACGTGCATGGCCACGCGCGGCTTGCGGTTCAATGCCGCCTCCAGCGCTCGAGTGCGGTCTCGAGCCGCGGCTGCACGCGCCGCCAATCGAAGCGCTCGGCCGTGGCGCGGCCCGCAGCCGCCATGCGCGCGGCGAGCGCGGGGTCGGCCGCGAGGCGCTGCAGCGCCTGCGTGAGCGCGGCGCGATCGCCCGCCGGCACCACGAGCCCGTTGGCGCCATCGGCGAGCAGGTCGCGCGTGCCCGCGCACGGCGTGGCCACCACCGGGCGGCCATGCGCCATGGCCTCGATGAGCACGTTCGGCAGGCCTTCGCCGCGCAACGCGGCCAACACGACCACGCTGGCCTCGGCATAGCGCGCCGCGAGTGCCGCGCGCCCCAGGAAGCCCGTGAACGTGACGTCGGCGCCACGCTCGCGTGCACGGGCCTCGAGTGCCGCGCGCTCAGGGCCATCGCCCGCGATCACCAGCGCTCGGCCGCTGGCGGCACACGCGTCGATCACCCGGTCCATGCCCTTGTCCGCGATCAAGCGGCCCACCGACAGCACCGGCCCTGCGGCCGGCACCGGCGTGGACTCGGGCAACTCGAGACCGTTCTCGATCACGCCGAGCTTGCCGCGCACCCCCTGCACCCGGGCGGGTGCGACACGCTCGAGCTCGGCCAACAGGTCGGCGCGATTCGCCTCGCTCTGCACCAGCACGCCGGCCGCCGCACTCCAGACGCGCGGCGACACCCATGCGAACAGACGCGAATCGCGCATGCGGTACTCGGCCTCGCCGCGGATCCACACCACGGCAGGGATGCCGAGCCGCTTGCCCGCGCGCGTGCCGGCGAGCCCCGAGATGAACGTCTGGAAACACAGCAGCACGTCGGGGCGCGGCTCCAACTGCGCCACGGCATGCTCGATCGAGGCGAGATCGGCGAACGTGCGCCACACCGGTACCTTGGAGACGGGCAGCCGCACGACCGTGTAGCCATCGCGCGTCTCACGCGCAGGCTGATCGGCCGGGTCGCGCCGCGTGATCACCGTGACCTGGTGATGCGCCGACAGCCGCTCGGCCCAGCCCTGGGCCTGCAGCTCCGCGCCGCCGAAGGAACCCGGCGGGAAGTGGCCGATCAGGATGGCGATGTTCATGCCGCTCCGTCACTCGCGGTCGCGGCGACCGCGGTGTGCAGCGGATACGGTCCGTCGGTGGGCGCGGCGGTCTGCTCGCGCGGACGGTCCAGATAGCACTGCGCCCACAGCTCGAGCGCGACCAACGTGAACACGCGCTTGGCGCGCACTTCATTGCGCAGGCCATCACCGGCCAGCAGGCTCTCCACGGCCGCGGGCTCGAGCCAGCCGCGCTCGCGGCACCGGCGATCGAGCAGCACCTCGCGCGCCAACCGGCCGAAGTCGCCCGCGAACCAGCGGTCGAGCGGCACACCGAAGCCCTGCTTGGGCCGCTCCAGGATGCCGGGCGGCAGCATGGGGCGCACCACCTCGCGCAGCACCCACTTGCTCGTGGCACCGCGCAGCTTCTGCTCGAACGGCAGGCGTGCGACCCACTCGAGCACGTGATGATCGAGCAACGGCGCGCGCGTCTCGAGCGAGTTCATCATGCTCGTGCGATCCACCTTCACGAGCACGTCGTCGATCATGTAGGTGAGCACATCGAGCGCCGGCAGTGCCGCCACATCGCCGAGCCCACGCGCCGCATGCGCATGGATCGCGCGCGCAGCGGCATACGGATCGTGCGTCCCCAGGCTCGTGCGCAGCGCGCGCGTGAGCACGGCGTTGCGTTCGCTGGTCGGGAAGTGCGACATGACTTCGAGGTGCCGGTCGGCCACGCTCATGCCCATGCGGCGCAACCGGCGGCCCAGCGGGTGGTCCCCCGGCAAGAGCCCTGCGGGCAGCGCGGCCAGCCGGCGCAGGAACGCCGGCAGCACATCGACGCGGGCATACGAGCGGGCCCACGCATAGGTGGTGTAACCGGCGTAGGCCTCGTCACCGCCATCGCCCGACAGCGCCACGGTCACGTGATCACGCGCCATCTCGCTCACGTGGAACGTGGGCACCATGGACGCATCGGCGAACGGCTCATCGAGCCCCCACACCAACCTCGGCATGAGCTCCAGCGCGCGAGGCCGCACGATCTGCTCGTGATGGTCGGTGCCAAGATGCTCGGCCACGGCCCGTGCATGCGACAACTCGCTGAAGTCGGCGTCCTCGAAGCCGATGCTGAACGTCTTCACGCGCGTGCTCGAGACCTGCGCCATGAGCGCGACCACCGCACTCGAATCCACGCCACCCGACAAGAACGCGCCCAGCGGCACGTCGGACATGAGCCGCACGCGCACCGCCTCGGTGAGCCGCTCGCGCAGGCCGGCCACCGCGTCCTCGTCGCTCATGTGCGCCGTGGTCTCGGTGGGCAGCTCCCAATAGCGCGCCACGCGCGGGCCGTTCGCATCGCACAGCAGGTAGTGCCCAGCGGGCAGCTTGTTCACGCCCTGGAGGATGCTGCCCGGCGACGGCACATACTGGTACGTGAGGTAGTCCGCGATCGCACGTGCATCGGCATCGCGCGGCACCGACGGGTCGCGCATGAGCGCCTTGAGCTCACTGGCGAACACGATGCGCTTGCCGTCGTCGTGCCAGTAGAGCGGCTTCTTGCCCACACGATCGCGCGCCAGCATGAGCATGCCGCGATCGGCATCATGCAGCGCGAACGCGAACATGCCGCGCACATCGGCCAGCAACTCGTGCTGCTTCTCCTCCCACAGATGCAGCAACATCTCGGTGTCGCTGCGGCCGCGGAACGTGTGACCGCGCGCGGCCAACTGCGGCATGACCTCGGGCCAGTTATACAGCTCGCCATTGAACGCCACATGCACACGGCCGTTCTCGTTGGCCATGGGCTGGCGGCCACCGGGCGAGAGATCCACGATCGCGAGCCGGCGATGCCCCAACGCCACCGGGCCCTCGGCCCAGACGGCGGCATCGTCGGGTCCGCGATGGCGCTGCACGAGCGCCATGGCCCGCACGAGCGCTGCATCGGCCTGGCCACCCCGGTAATGGAACACGCCATTGATGCCGCACATACCTAGTTCCCTCTCCCCGCGTGCACACGGAGCGTGCCGATGGGCAGCCCGTCGAGCAGGTCATCATCGCTCGTGAAATCCAACAGCCGAAGATTCGGATAGTGCGGCTGGCGGGTCATGGCCACCTTGACCGTGTAGTCCCCGGCCGCCACATCGGCGGGCACGACGATCCGGAACGAATCGATCACCACGTCGCCGGGCGCCCAGCGATCGACCCCGAACGCACCATCGACCGGCATGTGATCCTCGCGGAACCGGTAGCGCTGGTGGTGCAGACGTTCGAGCAGCTTGCGCCAGACCTTGCTCAGCGAGGCCGGCGCCTGCGGCGTGCCGGCGGGCAACGGCGAATCGAATCGCACCGCCACATGGTAGGCCCCCGCCGGGAGCAGGCTCGCGGCGTGCCACTCGAACACGCCCGAGATGGTGTCGCCCGGCACGGCCTGCATGGGCGCAAAGCGCGCCGAGACGAGTGCGGGGACCGGGCCGCGCAACCGCTGCTCGCGATCACCCGGCTCGAGCGCGCGCACGAACGGCCGCGCCACCGCGCCACCCCGCAGCGTGTCGAGCACGGCGCGGTCGATCGTGTACACCGTGAACCGGTCGCGCTCCCACACCTTGTGGAACGCCATGGGCGCGCCGTCGAGCCGCGCGCGCGCCGCTTCGTACCACTCGGCATCGGGCGCCCAGTAGTCGAGCCCGGGAGCGGACTCCCAGCGGCCATTGAGCGCGATCACCGTGGCCCCCCAGCGCTTCACGACCGCGTTCGTGCGCGCCCAGCCCGCATGGGGATCGAGCGCATCGCGCGCATCGAGGATGCGATCGAGCGCGAGCGAGTCGTTGGGTGAGCTGTGTTGGTCGACCAATGCGGTGACGTAATGCCGGGTGAGCATGGGCACGGAGTAGCTCGTGGCCGGATCCGACAGCACCACGCTGCGTGCCGGCAACTGGGCATCCATCCAGTCGAGCGCATCCCGCCAGCGCTCCACGCTCACGCGCGCATCGGCCGCGCGCACCTCGGCCGCACCGGTGAACGCGTGGACGCCATCGAGCACCATGGGGCCGGTGGTCACGGCGAGCAGCAGCACGGACAGTGCCGCGGTCACGCGGCGGCGGGCACGCCAGGCGTCACGCGCATGCACCACCAGGAACGCCACCGCGGCAGAACTCGGCAGCATCCACGGGAAGCGCATGAGCAGATAGCCCAACCGGGGCTCGAGCACGCTCACGATGGGCGGCACGAACAGCAGCACGAACACCGCCAGCGTGGTGGTGGCCAGCAGCCACGCAGCCGGTTTGCCGCGACTCGTCCACCACGCCCACCACGACAGCGGGAACAACAACCACGCCGGTCCCAACCAGTCCCACAGCACACCGAACGACACCACCACCGCGCCCGGGAACAGTTCGAGCATGCCCTGGGTCTCGGTGTGGATGATGTTGCTGGGCGCATAGGCCTGCTGTGCACGGAACACGAGGTACGGCAACGCCACCGCCGCACCGAGCAACGCGGTGAGGATGACGCGCTGCGGCCGCGGGGACCATGCGCGATCGTGCAGCCAGACGCCGGCGGCGAACGCGCCGAAGACCACCGCGAACTGGATCGCGCCGAAGACATGCGCGGCGAGCGTGCCCAGCATGAGCGCCGCGGTGAGCACGCGCGTGCGCCAGGTGCGCCGGTCCAGGTCCACGAGCATCGCGGCCGTGGCCGCGAGCGCGCATTGATCGGCCAGCTTGGTCGCGAACACCGCCTCGCGCAGGTACTGCATGCCGAGCCCGCCGCCATACGTGAGCAACAGCGCCCATGCGCCCACGGCAGCCGCCAGCGGACCGCCCAGCCACCAGGTGAAAGCGGCCGCGTTCAGCACGAACAGCGGTGCGATGAGCGCGGCGAGCGCGCGCCACACGTGCAGCGGGTCGGCGTGCGACAGCGCACACACCAGCGCCACGATCGGGTGCCAGAGCCCCTTGCGTGGGTCGGCGCCCGCAGCACCCGCGTCGAGGAAGAACGCATCGCGCGGGAACGCGTCGCCCGAGGCGAGCATGCGGCGTACGGTGCCGATGTGATCCGGCGAGTCCGTGAAGTACGACACAGGCGTGCCGAGCAGCGCGCCGTGCAGGCCCGCGAACACCGCGGCGAGCACGATCGCGAGCACCGCGGCGCGCGGCAGCGCCGGGTAAGGCACCGCTGGCTCGCGCGGCGCCACGCGCCACGCGATGAGCCAGGGCGCGAGCGCCCACGGCGCACCCGCTGCCGCCAACAACGTGAACGGCGCGCCGAGCAGATGCCGCACCAGCACCGCGAGCCCTGCCCACGCCACACCCAGCACCAGCGCCTGGCCCGCGGCGAGCACGCCGCCTCCCGGCGTGGGTGCACCGATCGCACGCCGCCAGGCCTCGCCCGGCAACAGCACGAGCACGCCGAACGCGAGCGCGATGCGAACGGGCTCGGGCAACGGCACGCCCGCACCGAGCGCCAGGGCCACGACGAACCCGGACAACGGCCAAGCGAGCCGCTGGAGGAGATCGCGGCTCACGGACGCGGGTCCTCCGGACGGCCAGCCGAACGGCGGGCGAGCGCCGAGATCACCGGCAGGTTCGATTCGATCGCGAGGGTACGGAAGCCGATGCCACGCGTGAACGGCAACGAGAACACGAGATAGGCGCCCACGAATGCGATGCACGCGAGGCCCAGGCGAAGCACCTCGCCAAGATCGGCCGTGAGGTGCTTGCCCAGGATGAACTCCGCCACGCCTGCCAGCACGAGCGCCGCGATCGCCGTGGGTGCCAGACAACGCACGACCTGCGTGCTCATGCGCTTCGCATCGAGCCCCATGCCGGCGCCGGCGAGCGCCAGCAGCACGCCACCCGAGATCAGGTACGCCAG
>JAIOPA010000367.1 GCA_021414165.1 Candidatus Eiseniibacteriota bacterium | reverse complement strand
CGTGGGCAAGTCGAGACGGAGTGTGCAACACCCCCCGGGGGGTGTTGTCTCGCACGACGGCGAAGCTACCGCCCCTGCGGCCTGGCGAGCTCGGGTGCTTCGAGCACTTGCAGCGTGACGCCGTTGGCGAGTGTGAGCGCGAGTGCGTTGGCGAGGGCGTCGCGGCTGATGATCGCGATGCCTTCGTGGTCCGAGACGCTCGTGAGGATGCCGGCGGGAGCGCCGTTGGCGATGACCTCGCACGGCAGTTTGTCGGGCGCGCCCGACAAGCGCACGTGAGCGGGGCGGCGGCGCACGCTCTCGTAGGTGATCAGGCGCTGAAGCGCTTCCTGGCCCGTGAAGCAGCCCTTGGCCAAGTGCACCTCGTGCGCCAGTCCCAGCTCGAACGGATTGAACGCATCGACCAACTCGTGTCCGTGTCGCGGATGCAGCATCGCGATGCGCTCGGGCTCGGATAACGCCACCGGCGGCTCGGCGTCAGCGGGAGTGACCACGAGCGCGGTGCCATCGCCGGTCGAGACGCGCAGCGGCACGCCGTCATCCGTGAACGTGGCGCTCACCTCGTCGCGCGTACCGGCCACCAACGTGACGCGCAGCGCCGCAGTGCGATCCTCGATCTGCACGTGGTCCCGGAACACCATGCGATCGATGGCCGCCGCCAACTCGGCACCCGGCGCATCGGACCGCAGCGCCCACACCGCGCCATCGGGGGCAACGCTAAGCACGAAGCGATGCTGCACGCGGCCCTTGAAGTCGCACAGCAGCGTCGCCCTTGCGCCACCGGGCGCGAGCTCGACGAGCGCTTGAGTCGCCGTTCGGTGCAGCAACGGCAGCACGTCGCGGCCGGTCAATCGCAGGGCGGTCCAGACGAGGTTCGAAGTCGAGGTCATACCCTCAAACTAGGCCCAGCCCGCGCGCACGGCAACTGCGTGGCAGGCCGACTGCACCGGTGCTAGTTTGGGCTGGAACCCGCACAGGAGGCCCCCGATGGCCGTGAACACCACGAATCTCGCCGAGCTGCTGGAGCAGCTCGTGAACATCCCCAGCGTCACCGGCAACGAGCAGGAGATCGCCGACTGGATCACCAAGCGCCTGGCCGCCCAGAGCCGCGGCGAGGTGATCCGGCATGGCCTCTCGGTGGTGTGGCGCGCGCCGCGCAAGGGCCGCCCGCTCATCGTGCTCGCCGGTCACACCGACACCGTGCCGCCGCAGGGCAACGCCACCGCGCGCCGCGTGGGTGACCAGCTGTTCGGCGTGGGCACCACCGACATGAAGGCCGGCGATGCGGTCATGCTCGCCCTTGCCGAGTCGCTCGATCTGGACGCCATGCCGTACGACCTCGCGTGCGTGTTCTATGACGCCGAGGAAGGCCCGGCCGAGAAGAACGGCTTGACGAAAGTGCTGCAGGACTCGCCGTGGCTGCGCGAGGCGTCGCTCGCGATCATCCTGGAGCCCACCGATCTCGCGGTCGAGATGGGCTGCAACGGCATCTTGAACTGTGAGGTGCGCGTGCCCGGTGTGGCCGCACACGCCGCGCGACCGTGGCAGGGCAAGAACGCCGTGGCCGAGGGTGCGGAGTGGCTGGTGGCGATCACCAAGCACCCCGTGATCGGGCACGCCATTCAAGGGCTGGAGTTCCGAGAGACCTTGCAGGTCACCACCCTGCGCGCCGGCACCACTCGCAACGTGGTGCCCGCCGAGATGGTGGTGAACCTGAACCATCGCTTCCCGCCCGATCGCACCACCGAGCAGGCCATTACCGCGCTCAAGAAGATGATCCCGCCCGCGTTCCAGTTCGAGGTCGTCGATCAGGCCGCACCGGGCAAGGTGTGCCTGGACGACGCCATCGTGCAGCGCTTCGTGAAGCAGACGCGCGCGCGCGTGGGCGGCAAGCAGGGCTGGACCGACGTGGCGCGCTTCACCGCCGCCGGCATCCCCGCGTTCAACTACGGGCCCGGCATCCCCGACCTGTGTCACCGGGCCGATGAGTACTGCCCGATCCCCAACCTGGGCGAGATCCACGACCAGCTCGCCACGTTCCTGTCACGGGAGAGTGCATGAGCCACGTGCCCGCACCGCTGCATCCGCTGCTCACCACGAACGATGAGTATCCGTTCATCAAGCTCGAGCGCCGCCGCAAGGAACTGGCGCCCGAAGGCGTGACCAGCATCAACTTCGGCATGGGCGATCCGCGCGAGGAGACGCCCGCGTTCATTCGAGAGGCCTTGAAGAACGCGGTGCCGAACGTGTCGAGCTATCCCGCCACGAACGGCAAGCCCGAGTACCGCGCCGCGTGTGCCGCATGGATGTAGCGCCGCTATGGCGTGACGGTGGATCCCGAACTGCACATCATGCCCGCCAATGGCACCAAGGAGGCGGTCTACAACCTGGCGTTCGCGTTGATCGGCCCAGGTGCTTCTAAAGACACCGTGGTGATCCCGTCGCCTGCGTATCCCGTGTACGAGAACGGCGCGCGCTATGCCGGTGCGAAGCCATACTTCACGCCGCTCCAGAGTGCCGACGGCTGGCGGTTCAACCCCGACCGCGTGCCCGACGAGGTGTGGAAGCGCACCGCACTCCTGTGGTTGAACTCACCGCACAACCCGACCGGCGCGATCATCGGCGAGGACACCGTGAAGCGCGTGTTGGAGTTGTCGCGCACGCACGGGTTCTGGGTCGCGAGCGACGAGGCGTACGGCGACCTGTGGTTCGAGGGCGATGCGCCGCGCACCATGCTGGAGCACGGGCTCGACAACCTGATCGGGCTCTACACGCTGTCCAAGCGCTCGGCCATGACCGGGTTCCGCGCCGGGTTCATGGCGGGGGACGCGCGCTTGATCACCGCGTTGAAGAAGTTCCGCCCCAACGTCGGTGCCGCGACGCCCGACTTCATCCAGGACGCCGCGATCGTGGCGTGGAACGACGACGCGCACACGCCCGCCACGCGCGAGGTGTACGGCGCCAAGCGGCGCTTGTTCCTGGCCGAGTTCGAGAAGCGTGGCTGGAAGACCGAGGCCTCGCAGGGCACATTCTATCTATGGATGAAGGCACCCGGTGGCGATGACGTCGCGTTCGTGGAGTCGTTGCTCCGGTTGGGCATCGTGACCACGCCCGGTTCGTTCCTAGGGCAGGGCGGCGAGGGCTTCGTGCGCTGGGCACTGGTGCCCACGCTGGCGCAGTGCCAGGAAGCCATCGCGCGCCTCGGTCAGCTCGCGGCGGTGGCGCGATGAGCGGGGGAGTCGTGGACACGATCCCGGTGGAGCGTTGGCAGCAGACGATCGGCGAGGGTTTCGCCGGTACGCGCGCGTTGGATGACGCCGCGCTACGCGGCGCGGTCGAGGGCGCGGTGGCGGAACTCGATGCCGGCCGGCTGCGCGTGTGCTCGCCGCCCGCCAGCGAGGGCGGG
Source organism: Candidatus Eiseniibacteriota bacterium (assembly GCA_021414165.1). Classification (GTDB taxonomy): domain Bacteria; phylum Eisenbacteria; class RBG-16-71-46; order RBG-16-71-46; family RBG-16-71-46; genus JAIOPA01. Next base: position 319 of record JAIOPA010000367.1, on the reverse strand, counting down.
GAGTGGACCACGCATGCGTGGTTGAAGCAGGCGATCCTGCTCTACTTCCGCATGCATGTGTCGCGCACCATGACCGCGGGCGATCTGGAGTTCTTCGACAAGGTGCCGCCCAAGATGAACCTGGAGTTGGCCGGCGTGCGCGTGGTGCCGCCGGGTGTGGCGCGCTATGGCAGCTTTTTGGAGAAGGGCGTCATCCTGATGCCCGGCTACGTGAACATCGGCGCGCGCGTGGGCGAGGGCACCATGGTGGACACATGGGCCACGGTCGGCAGCTGCGCGCAGATCGGCAAGCGCGTGCACCTGTCGGGCGGCGTGGGCA
>JAIOPA010000395.1 GCA_021414165.1 Candidatus Eiseniibacteriota bacterium | reverse complement strand
AGCCCTTCAAGCCATAGTCGTACTCGTCGATGCCCGGCCACTCCGAACCGTGCGACAACTGCGGCAGCCACTCGGTGAGTGCGGCTTGCGACGCGTCCTCGAACTCCCGCCAATCGATCTCGAGCCGCATGGGCCACAACTTGGCCAACCGGCGCGCGGTGGGGGCGAAGAACGCGAACCGGATGTCGGCGCCAGCGGTACCACTGTCGGTGAGCGCCTTGTGCAGGCGCTGCACGTCGGGGCGCGAGGCGAACGTATGCAGCGCGCGTTCGGCCAACGTGAACGTGGCCTGATCATCGGGGTAGGCACGTGCGGCGAGCAGGCACTCGTGCAATCGCGACAACTGCGCTGCGCTCGTGAGCCGTGCGCGTAACAAGCGCTTCAATGCTGCGCGGCGCTCGCGCGCGACCTGCGCGCCGAACGCGAAGCGGAGCGCCTCGAGCCGGGCCAGGTCGCGAGCGATCGTGGCCATGTGCGTCAGATCCCCGTCGGCACTGCGCCGCCCGTGCTGTCGACCGGCGCTTCCACCGGCACCCAGCCCTCGTCGGGCACCAGCATGTCGGCCAGGCCGTTCATGCGATCGATGCGCACCACCACGATGTTGCCATCGACCGTCATGTGGTCGTAGCGCCAGCGCGTGGGCCACACGAACAACACGAACGCCAGCACGGCCACGGTGGCCACGAGTGCAAAGAACGCCCCGAGCTTGAGCATCACTTGACCCACTGGTCGAACCAACCGGCCTGACGCATGAGCCAGTCGGCGCGGTGGCGCGGCTCGCGCAGGCCGTGCGGCTCGCGCGGGTAGTACACGAACTGCGTCGGCACGCCCAGGAACTTGAGCGACTGATACGTCTCCTGCGCCTGCGGGAACGGGATGCGCTGATCGGCCTGGCCGTTCAGCACCAGCGTGGGCGTCTTCGCCTTGGCGATGTGCGCGATGGGCGAACGCGCGCGCCACTGGTCGAACGATTCCCAAGGCTTGCCGTTGAACTCGTACGCGCGGTACTGGTGCGTGTCGCTCTGCGCCCACAGCGACGGCAGGTTGGGCGCACCCGCCGACACGATGGCTGCGTCATAGCGGTTGGTCTGCGTGATCGCCCACGCGCTCAAGTAGCCGCCGTAGCTGTGGCCGAACACGCCCAACTGATCCTTGATCGCCAGTCCCTGCGCGATCAGGTAGTCCACGCCGCTCTCCACGTCGCGCCAATCCTGACCGCCCCAGTCGGCGCGCTTCCGGATCATGAACTCGGTGCCGTAGCCACCGCTCGAGCGGAAGTTGGGCAGGAACACCTGGTAGCCGCGAGCCGCCATGAACTGCGCCATGGCCTGGAACCCGATGCCGTAGCGCGTCTGGTACGGGCCGCCGTGCAACAGCACGAGCGTCTTGAGCGCGGTCTTGTCGGCTGCACCGGCCGGCCGCACGAGCACGCCCTCCACGGTCACGCCGTCATCACTCTTCCAGCGCACC